>NZ_JBJGYN010000019.1:0-86613 GCF_054050015.1 Geodermatophilus sp. SYSU D01176
TGGCCCGCTCCGACGCGGGCCACGCCGATCCGTCAGGAGGTTGCCGTGGACACCGGCGACACCGCATGGGTCCTGGCCAGCGCCGCCCTGGTGCTGTTCATGACACCCGGTCTGGCGCTCTTCTACGGCGGCATGGTCCGCGCGAAGAGCGTCCTCAACATGATGATGATGAGCTTCGGGGCGCTCGCGCTGATCAGCGTGCTCTGGGTGCTCTACGGCTACTCGATGGCCTTCGGCGACGACATCGGCGGCGGCCTGCTGGGCGACCCGCTGGAGTTCTTCGGGCTCTCCTCGCTCCTGGGCACCAGCGGCCTGGACGGCGGCTTCCAGCCCGAGAGCCTGGTCTTCACCGTGCCCTCCATGGCCTTCGTTGCCTTCCAGGCCATGTTCGCCATCCTCACCGTCGCGCTCATCTCCGGCGCCGTGGCCGACCGGGCCCGCTTCGGCCCGTGGATGGTCTTCGCCGGCGTCTGGGCGACCCTGGTCTACTTCCCGGTCGCGCACTGGGTCTTCGCCTTCGACGGCGCGGAGTCCGAGACCGGCGGCTGGATCGCCAACGACCTGCTGGCCATCGACTTCGCCGGCGGCACGGCGGTGCACATCAACGCCGGTGCGGCCGGCCTGGCGCTCGCCCTCGTGCTGGGCAGGCGGCGCGGCTTCGGGCGCGACCCGATGCGGCCGCACAACCTGCCGCTGGTCATGATCGGCGCCGGGATCCTGTGGTTCGGCTGGTTCGGCTTCAACGCCGGCTCCGCGTTGGCCGCCAACGGGCAGGCCGCGGAGGTCTTCGTGACCACGCTGGTCGCCACGGGGGCCGCGACCCTCGGCTGGCTGCTCACCGAGAAGCTGCGCGACGGGCACGCCACCTCGCTGGGCGCCGCCTCCGGCGTCGTCGCCGGCCTGGTCGCCATCACGCCGGCCTGTTCGTCGGTGACGCCGGTCGGCGCGATCCTCATCGGGCTGATCGCCGGCGTCCTGTGCGCCCTGGCCGTCGGCCTGAAGTACCGCCTGGGCTACGACGACTCGCTCGACGTCGTCGGTGTCCACCTGGTCGGCGGGCTGTGGGGCACCCTGGCCGTGGGCCTGTTCGCCTCGGCGTCCACCACGGCCGGCGTCGACGGGCTGCTCTACGGCGGCGGCGTCGACCAGCTGTGGCGGCAGGCGCTGGGCGCCGGCGTCGTGCTGGTCTACTCCTTCGTGCTGACCCTCGTCATCGGGGTCGTCATCGCCAAGGCCATGCGCTTCCGGGTGTCCGAGGCCGACGAGGTCACGGGCATCGACTCCGTCGTGCACGCGGAGACCGGCTACGACCTCGACTCCCTCGGGGGTGGCGGCGGCGCTGCGACACTGGGCACCCAGGCGCACGCAGGCAGCGCCCGTGCCGTCACCGTTCCCACCGAGAGGAGCCGGGCGTGAAGCTCGTCACCGCGATCGTCAAGCCGTTCAAGCTCGACGACGTCAAGAACGCCCTCGAGCTGATCGGCATCGCCGGGCTCACCGTCAGCGAGGTGCAGGGCTTCGGCCGCCAGCGGGGCCACACCGAGGTCTACCGCGGGGCGGAGTACCAGGTGGACTTCGTGCCGAAGGTCCGCATCGAGGTCGTCGTCGGGGAGGTCGAGGCCGCCCGCGTCGTCGACGCCATCGTGGAGGCCGCCTCCACCGGCCAGATCGGCGACGGGAAGGTGTGGGTGACCACGATCGACGAGATCGTGCGGGTCCGCACCGGCGAGCGCGGCGCCGACGCCCTCTGAATGAAGGACCCCCTGCCCCCACCCCTCGCACGCTCGGGGCGGGGCCCTGCAAGGGGGCCACGACACCGGGTCGGCCGGGGTGGGAGGAGTACCTGCCACCCCGGCCGACGCCGTTCCCAGGACAGCCTGACGAGGACCGAGGGGGAGACGTGCTGGACACCGGGTCGCTGCCCGCACTGCCGCGGGCCGAGCGCACCGAGGTGCTCGACGCCTGGCTGGCCGGCCTGCTCGACGAGGCGGTCGCGGGCACACCGCCCCCTCGGCCGCGCCGCGGGGGACCGCCACCGCTCACCGGGACCGACGGGATCGCCCTCGTGGCGGTCGGCAGCCTCGGCCGCCGGGAGCCGCCGCCGCACGGCGACCTCGACCTCGTCCTCGTCCACGAGGGCCGTCCCGAGATCGCCGCCCTGGCCGACGCGGTCTGGTACCCGATCTGGGACGCCGGGCTGCGCCTGGACCACTCGGTGCGCACCGTCGCCGAGGCCGTCGGCGTGGCCTCGACCGACGCCAAGGCCGGGCTCGGGCTGCTCGACGTCCGGTTCGTCGCCGGGGACACCGGTCTGGCCGCCGCGCTGCGCACCGCCACCCTCGGCAGCTGGCGGCAGTCGGCGTCCCGGCTGCTGCCCCAGCTGCGCGACCTGCGCCGTGGTCGCGCCCGGCAGGTCGGCGAGCTGGCCTTCCTCCTGGAGCCCGACCTCAAGGAGGCCTACGGCGGCCTCCGGGAGGGGCAGGTGCTGCGCGCGGTGGCCGCCGCGCAGCTGGCCGACGAGCCGGCCGCCGAGGTAGAGCAGGCCTACGCGTTCCTGCTCGACGTCCGCGACGAGCTGCGCCGCCGCTCCGGGCGGCCCACCGACGTGCTGGTCCGGCAGGAGCAGCGCCCGGTCGCGGTCGCGGTCGGGCTGCCAGACGAGGACGCGCTGCTGCGCGAGGTGAGCCTGGCCGGGCGCCGGCTGGCCTTCGTCGCCGACGAGACGTGGCGGCGGGTGGAGGCCGCGCTGGTCCGCCGTCCCCGAGCCCGCTACCGCCGGGTGCGCCGGGAGCCGCTGGCCGAGGGCGTCGTCCGCCAGGGCGACGAGGTCGTGCTCGCCCGCGACGCCCGCCCCGCCGCCGACCCCGGCCTGGTGCTGCGGGGCGCGGCCGCCGCCGCGCGCGAGGACCTGCTGCTGTCCCCCTACACCCTCAAGGTGCTCGCGGTGCACTCCCCGCCGGTGCCCGAGCCGTGGCCCGCGGAGGTGCGCTGGTCGTTCCTGCGGCTGCTGGCCAGCGGCCGCTCGGCGGTACCGGTGCTCGAGCAGCTGGACCAGGAGGGGCTGCTGTCGCGGCTGCTGCCGGAGTGGGACCGGGTCCGCTCGCTGCCCCAGCGCCACCCCTGGCACCGGTTCACCGTCGACCGGCACCTGGTGGAGGCCGCCGCGGCCGCCGCCGAGCTCACCCGGGACGTCGACCGGCCCGACCTGCTGCTGGTCGGCGCGCTGCTGCACGACATCGGCAAGGGCTGGCCCGGCGACCACAGCGAGGTCGGCGAGCCGATCGCGGCGCGGATCGCCACCCGGATGGGGTTCGCCGAGGCCGACGTCGCCACGGTGGCCGCGATGGTGCGCCACCACCTGCTGCTGCCCGACACCGCCACCCGGCGCGACATCGACGACCCGGCCACCGTCGAACGGGTGGCCGCCACCCTCGGCTCCGACCCGGCGCTGCTGCACCTGCTGCACGCGCTGGCCCAGGCCGACGGCGCCGCGACCAGCTCCTCGGCGTGGTCCCCGTGGAAGGCCCACCTGGTCGCCGCCCTGGTCGCCCGTGTGCAGGCCCGGCTGGGCGGCGCCCCGGTGCCCGAGCCGGAGCCGGTGCTGCACCCGGCCGAGCCGCAGGTGCGCACCGACGCCTCCACCGGCATCTCCGTCGGCGTGGAGGACGTCGCCGACGGCCAGCAGGTGACCATCGTCGCCCCCGACCGGCACGGCCTGTTCAGCCAGCTCGCCGGCGTGCTGGCGCTCAACCAGCTGGACGTGCGCGCCGCCAAGGTCAACGTCGTCGGCGACCGGGCCACCGCCGTCTTCGCCGTCCGGCCGCGGTTCGGCCGGGCACCGGTGGCCTCGATCCTGGCCGACGCCGTGCGGGCGGCCCTGGAGGGCACGCTGCCGCTGGCCGAGCGGCTGCGGCAGCGGGAGGTCGACTACCGCGAGGACGCCGCCCGGGCCACGCCGCCGCGGATCTCCTGGCACAACGGCGAGGTGACCGGCGACGCGACCGGGATCGTCGAGGTCCGGGCGGGGGACCGGGCCGGGCTGCTCTACCGGCTGACCGCGGCGCTGGTGACCGAGGGCCTGGACGTCACGTCGGCGCGGATCGAGACCCTCGGCGCCGACGCCGCCGACCACTTCTACGTCGCCAACCCCTCCGGGGAGCCGATCGGCACCGACCAGCGGGCCCGCGTGGAGGCCGCGCTGACCGCCGCCGTCCGCGGGGCGGTGCCCGACGCGGTCGCCGGCCGGGGGGACACGCCGGGCTGAGGTCCGCGGTCCTGTCGTACCCCCGTGCCACCGTCGAGGAGCGAGCGGGACGGAACGGTCCCGACGACGACCGCAGGGAGGCACCGCAATGACCGGCCAGTCCTTCGAGGTCGCCGCAGCCGAGGGCAGGGTCTGGGCCTGTCCCTCCTGCGACGGCGATCGCGAGTTCGTCCAGCCGCCCTGCGTGGACGGGCACACCGAGGACGGCGGCGACTGCCCCGAGTGGGCCTGCGCCGACTGCGGGACGGCGGTGTTCACGGCCGCGCCGACGGCGGCCGCGGCCCTGCCCGTGCGCCGCGCCGCCTGAAGAAGGACCGCCCTTCCCCCACGCCTCGCAGGCTCAGGCGGAGGGCCCCTGAAGGGTGGCCGTTCCAGGAGGTCGGGGGCTCAGGGCGGTGCCCGGGACAGGGCCGACCGGGCGATCCCGCCCTCGTGGGCCCCGCGCTCGTTAGGCTGGGTCGGAGGTGGCGCGACGGCCCCGGGGCTCCCCGGACGCCGGAGGCCGAGCAGCCGGTCGGAGCGACCGGCCGGCCGCGCCCGCGAGAACTGCTGAGGACGTGCTGTGTTCGAGACCCTCTCCGACCGCCTGGACAAGGTCTTCAGCGGCCTGCGCGGCAAGGGCCGGCTGACCGACGCCGACATCGACGCGACCGCGCGCGAGATCCGCATCGCGCTGCTCGAGGCCGACGTCGCGCTGCCGGTGGTGCGGTCGTTCATCACCGCCGTCAAGGAGCGGGCGCGCGGCGCCGAGGTCTCCCAGGCGCTCAACCCCGCGCAGCAGGTCATCAAGATCGTCAACGAGGAGCTCATCGAGATCCTCGGCGGGGAGACCCGGCGGCTGCGCTACGCCAAGCAGTCGCCGACGGTGATCATGCTCGCCGGTCTGCAGGGCGCCGGTAAGACGACCCTGGCCGGCAAGCTCGGCCGCTGGCTCAAGGCCCAGGGGCACACCCCGCTGCTGGTCGCCGCCGACCTGCAGCGGCCGAATGCGGTCAACCAGCTCGCCATCGTCGCCGGCCAGGCGGGGGTCGACGTCTACGCCCCCGAGCCGGGCAACGGCGTCGGCGACCCCATCCGCGTGGCCGCCGACTCGATCGAGCACGCGCGGCGCACCATGCACGACGTCGTCGTCGTCGACACCGCCGGCCGGCTGGGCATCGACGCCGAGATGATGGCGCAGGCCGCCGGGATCCGTGACGTGGTGCGGCCCGACGAGACGCTGTTCGTCGTCGACGCGATGATCGGTCAGGACGCCGTCACCACCGCCGAGGCCTTCCGCGACGGCGTCGGCTTCACCGGCGTCGTCCTCACCAAGCTCGACGGTGACGCCCGCGGTGGTGCGGCGCTCTCCGTGCGGCACGTGACCGGGCAGCCGATCATGTTCGCCTCCACCGGCGAGAAACTCACCGACTTCGACGTCTTCCACCCCGAGCGGATGGCCTCGCGCATCCTCGGGATGGGCGACGTCCTCACCCTCATCGAGCAGGCCGAGCAGGCGTTCGACGCCGAGCAGGCCGAGAAGATGGCCGGCAAGCTCGTCAGTCGCGAGGGCTTCACCCTCGAGGACTTCCTCGAGCAGATGATGGCCATCCGCAAGATGGGCCCGATCGCCAACCTGCTCGGCATGCTGCCGGGTGCCGGCGCGATGAAGGAGCAGCTCAAGCAGGTCGACGACCGCGACCTGGACCGCACCGCGGCGATCATCCGCTCGATGACACCGGAGGAGCGGGTCAACTCCAAGATCATCAACTCGTCGCGGCGGGTGCGCATCGCCAACGGGTCCGGCGTCACCGTCACCGAGGTCAACCAGCTGCTGGAGCGCTTCGCGCAGGCCCAGAAGATGATGGGCCAGATGGCCGGCAGCATGGGCCTGCCGGGTGTGGGCCCCATGTCGAAGAAGGCCCGCGGGCGGCAGATGCAGGCCCAGTCCAAGAAGGGCAAGAAGGGCAAGGGGAAGGGCAAGGGCGGCCCCGCCCGCCGGCCCGTGGGCGCCCCGGGCCTGCCCCCGGGCGCCGGCAACCCCTTCGGCGCGGGCTTCCCCGGCGGCGGGATGCCGGGCGGGATGCCCGGGCTGCCGCCGGGGCAGGGCCTGCCCGACCTCACCAAGCTGAACTTCAACCAGCCCGGGGACGAGCGGCCCTCCCGGTGAGCGCGGTGTGGTTGCACCTGGCCGGCGTCGTCCTGCCCGAGGGGGAGCACCGCGACCTCTGGGTGCGCGACGGCCGCATCACCTTCGAGCCGGTGCCGGGCGCCGAGACGGTCAGCTGCGGCGGCTGGCTGGTGCCCGGTCTGGTCGACGCGCACTGCCACGTCGGCATCGGGCGCGGGGGAGTGCACGTCGAGGACCTCGCCGGGCTGCGGGCACAGGCCCTGGAGGAGCGGGCCGCAGGGGTGCTGGCCCTGCGGGACTGTGGCTCGCCGGTCGACACCCGGGCCCTGGACGACGAGCCGGACCTGCCGACGATCGTCCGCGCCGGCCGGCACATCGCCCGCACCCACCGCTACCTCCCCGGCCTGGGCATCGAGATCGAGCCCGACGCGCTGGTCGAGGAGGTGCGGGTCCAGGCCCGCCGCGGCGACGGCTGGGTGAAGCTGGTGGGGGACTGGATCGACCGCGGCGTCGGCGACCTGGCACCCGAGTGGCCCGCCGACGCGCTCGCCGCCGCGATCGCCGCCGCGCACGGGGAGGGGGCGCGGGTCACCGCGCACACGTTCGGCACCGACGCGCTGCCCGACCTCATCGGCGCGGGGATCGACTGCATCGAGCACGGCACCGGCCTGACCGAGGAGCTCATCGGGCAGATGGCCGCCCGCGGCACCGCCGTCGTCCCGACGCTGGTCAACGTCGAGAACTTCCCCGGGTTCGCCGAGGCGGGGGAGCGCCGGTTCCCTGCCTACGCGAGCACGATGCGGCGGCTGTACGCGTCGTCGGGTGCGGTGGTCCGGGCGGCGTTCGAGGCCGGGGTGCCGGTGTTCGCCGGCACCGACGCCGGGGGTGGCATCGACCACGGCCGGATCGCCGACGAGGTGCGCGCGCTGCACACCGCCGGGATCCCGGCCGAGGCGGCGCTGGCGACCGCCTCCTGGTCGGCGCGGTCCTGGCTCGGGCTGCCGTGCATCGAGGAGGGGGCGCCGGCCGACCTCGTCGTCTACGACGCCGACCCGCGCGCCGACCTCGACACCCTCGCCCGGCCCCGGCACATCGTGCTGCGCGGCCTGGTCTGCTAGCCCGGGGGCGGCCCGAGCTCCAGGGTGACGTCCGTGCCGGCGGGGGAGGACGCCACCCGCAGCGCCCCGCCGGAGCCCTCGGCGGTGCGGCGGGCGATGTCCAGCCCCAGGCCGGTCGAGCCCCCTCCGCTGTACCCCCGTCGCACCGCCGCCACCGGCAGCCCCGGGCCGTCGTCGCGCACCGTCACCAGCGCTCCGCCGCCGTCCCGTGGACCGACGGCCACGTGCAGCCCGGTGCGCTCGGGGGTGTGCGCGAAGACGTTGCCCAGCAGCGCGTCCACGGCCGCGCCGAGGTCGGCGTCGGACACCCGCACCGGGAGCGGCCTGCCGGGGACGTCCACGGCGAGCGGGCGGCGCTCCTCCTCCGCGAGCACCGACCAGAAGCGAACCCGCTCATGGACCACCACCGCCGCGTCGCACCCCGCACCCAGTCCCTCCCGCACGCTGCGCCGGGCCTCGGCGATCACCTCGTCGATCCCGCGGCCGAGGGCGTCGACGTCGGCCCGGAGACGGTCCCGCTCGGCTGCCGGCAGGGCCTCGACGTCCAGCCGCAGGGCGGTCAGCGGGGTGCGCAGCCGGTGCGCGAGGTCGGCGGCGGCCTCCCGCTCGTCGGCGAGCAGTTCGCCGATCCGGCCGGCCAGCCGGTTGACCGCGGACCCCACCTCGCGGACCTCCGGCGGCCCGTCCGGGGTCACGCGGGCCGACAGGTCGCCGCTGCCCAGCCGCTGCGCCGTCGTCGCCAGCTCGCTCAGCGGACAGGTGAGCGAGCGGGCCACCCGGTCGGCGACCACGAGCGCGAGCAGCAGCAGGACCAGACCCAGGCCGACCAGCACGAGGCGGGTCCCGGCCACCCCGGTGCGGAGCTCGGCCGCCGGGACGAACACCTCGAGCACCGCCGTCCCGCCCTCGCGGCGGACCGGCTGGAGGAGGTGGGTGCCCTGCGCGGTCTCGCGCTGCTCCGCGCCGGCCGGTGCCGGGTCGTCCCCGAGCACGCCCTCCGTGCCGAGCCACGTGCCGTCGCTCCACCGCACCGCCAGGCGGTCGCCGGAGAGGGCGAGCGGACCCGCGGCGACCTCCTCCCGGGAGCCGAGGCCCACGGTGGGGACGAGCAGCTGCAGCTCCACGCGCGCGGCGTCGAGCGCGCGGGCCTCCGCGACGCGGGCCACCAGCGAGGAGGCCGGGAGCAGGAAGGCCAGCAGCACGACCGACGTCGTCGCCGCCACCAGCAGGGTGATCCGGCGTCTCACGAGCCGGGCTCGGCGAGGCGCACGCCGACCCCGCGGACCGTCTGCAGGAGCCGGGGCTCGGCGGCGGACTCGCCCAGCTTGCGCCGCAGCCAGGACAGGTGGACGTCGACGGTCCGGTCGGACCCGCCGTAGGGCTGCTGCCAGACCTCGGTGAGCAGCTCCCGCTTCGAGACGACGGTGCCGGCGCGGGCGGCGAGGTGGGCCAGCAGGTCGAACTCCTTCGGTGAGAGCTCGACCGGGCGGCCGGCGTGGGTGACCCGGCGGCTGCGCGGGTCGACGGTCAGGTCCCCGACCGCGAGCGGGGCGGGGCCGGTGTCGGCACCCGCGGCCCGCCGCAGCACGGCGCGGATGCGGGCCTCGAGCTGCCCGCGGAGAAGGGCTTGACCACGTAGTCGTCGGCGCCCGCGTCGAGGGCCCGGACGACGTCGGCGTCGTCGTCCCGCGCGGTCGCGACGACGACCGGTACCGCCGACACCGCCCGCAGCATCCGCAGCAGCTCCCCGCCGTCCAGGTCGGGCAGCCCCAGGTCGAGAACCACCAGGTCCGGCCGCTCCGCCACGGCCGCCTGCAGACCGGACAGGGCGGTGCCGGCGGAGCTCACGGCGTGGCCGCGGTCGCGCAGGGCGCGGATCACGGCGGTGCGGATCCGCTCGTCGTCCTCCACGACGAGGAGGTGGGCCATGGACGTCATCGTGGCGTCCCCGGGCGGGCGGTGGGTGTCCCCAAGTCAGGGGGATGAGCGCGGGGGCTGCACTTGTCACGCTCTTGACGTGAGCTTGACCGACGCGGCGAAAGCGTCTGCGGCATGAAGCGAACCGTTGCACTCGCAGCCCTCTGGACCGCCGCGGCGACGTCGGCCGTCGGCGTCGGGTTCCTCGCCGTGTCCCTCGTCGACGCCGAGGCCTCACCGGTGACCCGGCCGATCGCGGCCACCGAGTCGGTGTCCACCGCGCCGTCCTCCGCGGACGACGCCACCCTGCCCACCCCGGCGCCGCAGTCCCCGGCCCCGGCGCCGGCCTCGGGGGAGTACGCCACGGTCGGGGGGACGGTCTTCGCCTCCTGCGACGGCGGCATCCTGCAGGTGGCGGCCGCACCGGCGACCGGCTGGTGGCTCGACGACCAGGACCAGCACGGTGAGGTCGAGTTCGAGAGCGCCACGCGGAAGGTGGAGGTGCACGTCGCCTGCGCCGACGGCGTCCCCTCGTTCCGGGACGAGGGCGTGCGCGCCGACGAGAACCGGCCCGAGGACGCCGGCTCCTCACCGTCCCCGGGCACCGACGACTCCACCGGCCGGCTCGGCGGCGGCCACGGTTCCGACGACCCGCCCGGCGACGACGACGGCGGCGACCGCTCCGACGACCGCGACGACGACTGACCCCGCTCGACCCACGGACCCGCTGCCGGGCTCGGTGACCCCCCGCACCGAGCCCGGCAGCGTGAACACCCAGGTGAGCCGTCACCGCGCACACGTGGGCCGCCCGCGAGGGGCGTCGACGCGAGCAGAAGTGGGCGTCAGTCGGGGGCCGGAGGCTCCCCCAGTGGCGGCGCGGACACGCTCTCCGCAGCTCGGGGAGGCCCCCTGGCCGCGGTGTCGGCCGGTGGGCCGACAATGTCGTCGTGCTCCTGCGGATGTCCACGTTGTTCCTGCGCACCCTGCGCGACGACCCGGCCGACGCCGAGGTCCCCAGCCACCGCCTGCTCGTGCGGGCCGGCTACATCCGGCGGGCCGCGCCGGGTGGCTTCACCTGGCTGCCGCTGGGCTACCGCGTCTTCCGCAACGTCGAACGCGTCGTCCGCGAGGAGATGGACCGGATGGGCGCCCAGGAGGTGCACTTCCCGGCCCTGCTGCCGCGCGAGCCCTACGAGGCCACCAACCGTTGGACCGAGTACGGCCCCAACCTCTTCCGGCTGCAGGACCGCCGGGGTGTGGACTACCTGCTCGGGCCCACCCACGAGGAGATGTTCACGCTCCTGGTGAAGGACCTGTACTCGTCGTACAAGGACCTGCCGCTGTCGCTGTACCAGATCCAGACCAAGTACCGGGACGAGGCGCGGCCCCGGGCCGGGCTGTTCCGCGGCCGCGAGTTCACGATGAAGGACAGCTACTCCTTCGACGTCGACGACGCCGGCCTGGACAAGAGCTACGCCGCCCACCGCGACGCCTACATCCGGATCTTCGACCGGCTGGGCCTGGAGTACGTCATCGTCTCGGCGATGTCGGGGGCCATGGGCGGGTCCAGGAGCGAGGAGTTCCTGCACCCCACCCCGATCGGCGAGGACACCTTCGTCCGCTCGCCCGGTGGGTACGCCGCCAACGTCGAGGCGGTCAGCACCGTCGTCCCGGAGCCGATCCCCCTGGACGGGCTGCCCGAGGCCCACGTCGAGGACACCCCCGACACCCCGACCATCGAGACGCTGGTCGCGGTCGCCCGGCAGCTGTTCCCGGACGCCGGCTACACCGCGGCCTCGACGCTGAAGAACGTCGTCGTCACCCTCGTCCACCCCGACGGCACCCGCGAGCCGCTCGTCGTCGGCATCCCCGGCGACCGCGAGGTCGACACCAAGCGGCTCGAGGCCCAGGTCGCGCCGGCCGAGGTGGAGCCGTTCACCGACTTCGAGGGTCACCCGGAACTGGTCAAGGGCTACATCGGGCCGCAGGTGCTGGGCGCCGACAGCGCGTCGGGCATCCGCTTTCTCGTCGACCCGCGGGTGGTCCCCGGCACCCGCTGGGTCACCGGGGCCAACGAGCCCGGCAAGCACGTGTTCGACCTGGTCGCCGGCCGGGACTTCACCTGGGACGGCGTCATCGAGGCCGCCGAGGTGCTGCCCGGTGACCCCGCGCCCGACGGCTCCGGCCCGCTGGAGCTCGCCCGCGGCGTGGAGATGGGCCACATCTTCCAGCTGGGCCGCAAGTACGCCCAGGCCCTGGGCCTCGAGGTGCTCGACGAGAACGGCAAGCTCGTCACGGTGACCATGGGCTCCTACGGCATCGGCGTCTCCCGCGCCGTGGCCGCGATCGCCGAGTCCACCCACGACGAGCTGGGCCTGGTCTGGCCGCGGGAGGTCGCGCCGGCCGACGTGCACGTCGTGGCCACCGGCAAGGACGCCGCGGTCTTCGAGGCCGCCGAGTCGCTGGCCCAGGAGCTGGTCGCCGCCGGGCTCACCGTGCTCTACGACGACCGGCCCAAGGTCTCGCCCGGGGTCAAGTTCAAGGACGCCGAGCTGCTGGGGATGCCGACCATCGTCACCGTGGGCCGGGGGCTGGCCGTGGGCGTGGTGGAGCTGCGCGACCGGGCGACGGGGGAGCGCGAGGAGGTGCGGGTCGGCGAGGCGGCCGCCCGGGTGCTGGCCGCCGTCCGTCAGACCCCTGCGGACAGCGCCCGGTAGCGCGACGGCGTGACGCCGTAGGCCGCGCGGAAGGCGCGGCCGAACACGGAGGGGTCGGCGAAGCCGCAGCGGTGCGCGACGACGGCGAGCGGGAGCTCGCGCGCGCCGCTGCGGGCCAACTCCGCGCGGGCCCGCTCCAGCCGGCGCCGCCGCACGTAGCGCGCGACGGTCTCCTGCTCGCCGGCGAACAACCGGTGCAGCTGGCGCACGGAGATGAAGTGGGCGGCCGCGATCGACCGGGGGTCCAGCGTCGGGTCGGCGAGGTGCTCCTCCACGTGGGCCCGGACGGCCGCGAGCAGGGCCCGGTCGGTCCGCGCCGCCGGTGCTGGCGGGAGCGGAACGGCGCCGGCCGCGGTGGCGACCAGCTGGAGCAGCTCGTCGGCGAGTCTGTCCCCGGGGTCCGCGCCGACGACGTCGGAGCTGTCGACCAGGTCGCGGATCATCCTGCCGAGGACGCCGGTCAGCCCGGAGGAGCCGTCCATCCGCAGTGCGCTGAGCCCCTCCCCGGGCGGCACCGGTCCTGGCCGGCACCAGGTGAGGACGAGCAGCGACCAGGTCGGGGCGTCACCGGTCCGCAGCTCCCAAGAGAAGGCGCGGTCGGTCTCGTAGACGGTGTAGTCGCCCGGCTCCAGCCAGCACTCCCGGCCGTCCTGCTGCACCCGGGCACGACCCTGTTCCAGCAGGCCGACCTGCACGTAGTGCCGCCGGTCGGAGCGAGCCAGGCCCGGGGTGCGCAGGGCCCGCTGGTCGATCGACCGCACCCGCGACAGCTGCAGCGACCCCACGGCCCGGCTGCGGACCTCGCCGGGGAGCGGGCCGTCGACGGCCGGGAGGACGTCGAGGTCGACGAAGTGCTCGCCGAGCAGCGCCTGCCAGGACCGGACCCCGGCGGAGCGGGCGGTCGTCGGTGTCGGCATGGGGCCTCGCTGACGGTCGGCCGCGCGTCCTACGCGGCGCTTCCCCGGAACCTGCGGACGACGGGCAGAGGGTGCCACGCGGTCCCGGCCTGCGGAAGTGCGCCGACGCGGGCGCCGGCGGTCGAGGACCTGGCACGCACCGTCGGGTCCTCCCGCGCGCGGCGCGCCAGGATCGCGGCACCGTGCGCCGGGGTCGCGGCGCCGGGGAGGAGGCGACCATGTCGGTGACCGACCTGCCCATGCCGGGGACGACGACGGTGCACGGGGCCTGCCCGCTGGACTGTCCGGACACCTGCGCGCTCGAGGTGACCGTCGAGGACGGCCGGGCCGTCCGGGTCCGCGGCGACCGGTCGCACCCGTACACCCGGGGCGGGCTCTGCGTGAAGATGAACGACTACGAGCGCACCGTGTACAGCCCCGACCGGGTGCTGCACCCGCTGCGGCGGACCGGCCCCAAGGGCAGCGGGCGGTTCGAGCGGATCTCGTGGGACGACGCGCTGGACGAGATCGCCGCGCGCTTCACCGGGATCGCCGAGACCTCCGGGCCCGAGGCGATCATGCCGGTCAGCTATCTGGGCACCCAGGGGATCCTCAACGGCCTCAACGTCGGCGACCCGTTCTTCAACCGGCTGGGCGCCACCATCAGTGAGCGCACCTACTGCGACTCGGGCTCGTGCACCGCCTACGCGATGACCGTGGGGCCGACCGCCGGCGTCGACCCGGAGTCGTTCGTGCACGCGCGCTACATCGTGATCTGGGCCAACAACATGCTCAGCACCAACCTGCACCTGTGGCCGTTCGTCGCCGAGGCGCAGCGGCGCGGGGCCAAGGTCGTCGTCATCGACCCCGTCCGCCACCGGACGGCCCAGCACGCCGACTGGTACATCCCGATCCGGCCGGGCACCGACGGTGCGCTGGCGCTGGCGATGATGCACGTGATCATCGGTGAGGACCTGACCGACCGGGACTACGTCGCGCGGTACACCGTCGGCTTCGACGAACTGGCGGAGCGCGTGCGGGAGTACACCCCGGAGTGGGCGAGCGGGGAGACGGGCATCCCCGCCGAGGACATCCGGACGCTGGCCCGCGAGTACGCCGCGGCCAGCCCGTCGGTCATCCGGATCGGTGTCGCGATCGAGCGGCACGCCGGCGGCGGGCAGACCGTGCGCGCCATCTCCTGCCTGCCGGCGCTCACCGGGGCGTGGCGGTGGCCGGGCGGCGGGCTCCTGCAGCTGCCGCTGTGGGCCTTCCCGGTGAACTGGCCGGCGTTCCTCGGCGCGGAGTTCATCCGGCCGGGCACCCGCGTGGTCAACCAGTGGCTGCTCGGCCGCGCGCTGACCGGCGAGCTGCAGCTGGACCCGCCGATCCGGGCGCTGATGGTCTACAACAGCAACCCGCTGGTGGTCTGCCCCGAGCAGGACCGGATGATCGCCGGGCTCGCCCGCGAGGACCTGTTCACCGTGGTCAGCGAGCACTTCCTCACCGACACCGCCGACTACGCCGACATCGTGCTGCCGGCGACGACGCAGCTCGAGCAGCGAGACCTGATGTTCTCCTGGGGCCACTTCTACGTGACGATGAACCAGCCCGCCGTGGCGCCGCTGGGGGAGGCGGTGTCCAACACCGAGCTGTTCCGCCGGCTGGCCGCACGCATGGGCTTCACCGATGCGGCCTTCACCAGGACGGACGAGCAGATGATCGCCGAGGCGTTCGACTGGTCCTCGCCGGTGCTGGACGGCATCACGCCGGAGACCCTGGCGCGGGACGGCTGGGCGCGGCTGCGGCTGCCCGGCCCGGACGCGTACGCCCCGCACGCCGAAGGCGGCTTCCCGACGCCGTCGGGCAAGGTGGAGTTCGTCTCCTCGGCCGCCGCTGGCGGCAACTTCGTCCTGCCGCTGTTCCGTCAGGGGTCCACCGAGCACCAGCCCGGCGAACCGGTGGACCCGCTGCCGCACTACGTCCCGCCACGGGAGCGGCCGGACGGCCGGTACCCGCTGACGCTGCTGTCGCCGAAGTCGCACGCCTACCTCAACTCCAGCTTCGCCGACCGGCCCGGCCAGCAGCGCGTGCAGGGCGGCGCCACCCTGCACATGCACCCCGAGGACGCCGCCGCCCGGGGGTTGGCCGACGGTGCCGAGGTCCGGGTCGTCAACGACCGGGGCCGCTTCGCCGCCCGGCTGCACGTCACGGCGGACGTCGCCCGCGGCGTCGTCGTCTCCCCGATGGGCGCCTGGCGCAAGCACTCCGGAGGAGCCACGGTGAACGCGTTGAGCCCCTCGGTCTTCGCCGACCTCGGCCGCGCCCCGACGTTCTCGGACAACCTGGTGGAGGTGCGGCCGGCCTGAAGCCGGGCCTCCCTTCCCCCCACGCCTCGCACGCTCGACGCGGGACCCTGGAGGGAAGCCGTTCCCTCACGTCACCCGGGCTCGCGGCGAGCCTCCGGACGGGGCCGTCCGCGCTCGACGCGAGCGGCCCCCGCGCATCTGGCACAATGGACGGTCGAACACGGCGGTGGGCGGCCCTCTCACCGTTGCCGGCCGTGTCCAGCCGCACCGCCCCCGGCGTACCCCCACGCGCCGCTCCGGGCGGGCACACGACCTGCGTTCGAGGAGAACACCACACACCGTGGCCACCAAGATCAAGCTCATGCGCCTGGGCAAGATGCGCGCGCCGTACTACCGCATCGTCGTCGCCGACTCCCGCACCAAGCGCGAGGGCCGCGTCATCGAGACGATCGGCAAGTACCACCCGAAGGAGGAGCCCTCCTTCATCGAGGTCGACTCCGAGCGGGCGCAGTACTGGCTGGGTGTCGGCGCGCAGCCGACCGAGCCGGTCGCGGCCATCTTCCGGGTCACCGGTGACTGGCAGAAGTTCAAGGGCGAGCCCGCGCCGCCGCCCATGAAGGTCGCCGCCCCGAAGCCGGACAAGAAGGCCCTCTACGAGGAGGCGGTCCGCAACTCCGGTGAGGAGCCGGCCGCCGGCGCCACCACTCCGAAGAAGAAGGCCGCTCCCCAGGCCGACGCGGCTGCCGCCGCCGAGACGCCCGCCGAGTAAGACGTGCTGGAAGAGGCGCTCGAGCACCTGGTCAAGGGCATCGTCGACCACCCCGAGGACGTCCAGGTCGACCTGCTGAGCAACCGTCGCGGCAAGACCCTCGAGGTCCGGGTGCACCCCGACGACCTCGGCAAGGTCATCGGCCGCGGTGGACGCACCGCCAAGGCGCTGCGCACCGTGATGACCGGTGTCGGCGGCCGGGGCCTGCGGGTCGACGTCGTCGACACCGACGGGCGCTGAGCGTCTCTCCCGAGCACCACCCTGGTGAGCACAGAGCCCGACGACACCGTGGTGGTCGGCCGCATCGGCCGGCCCCACGGTGTCCGTGGTGAGGTCACCGTCGAGGTCCGCACCGATGACCCGGACCTCCGCTTCGCCCCCGGCGCGGTCCTGCGCACCGAGCCCGCCGACCGCGGGCCGCTCACCGTCGCCGGCCGCCGCTGGCACCGCGAGGTCCTCCTGCTGTCGATCGACGGCGTGGAGAGCCGCGAGGCGGCCGAGGAACTGCGCAACACCGAGCTGCACGTGCCCGTCGCGGCGCTGCCCGCGCTCGAGGACCCCGACGACTACTACGACCACCAGCTGGTCGGCCTGACCGCCCGGCTCCCCGACGGCACCGAGCTCGGCACCGTGAGCGCGGTCCGCCACGAGGGCGCCGACCTGCTCGTCGTCCGCCGGGTCGAGGGCGGGGAGCTGCTCGTGCCGTTCGTGACGGCGATCGTCCCGACCGTCGACGTCGCCGGCGGCTCCCTCGTCATCGACCCGCCCGAGGGGCTGCTCGACCTGTGAGCGCGCCCTTCCGGGTCGACGTCGTCACGATCTTCCCCGAGTACCTGGCGCCGCTGCGGCAGTCCCTGCTGGGCAAGGCCGCCGAGCGCGGCCTGGTCCGCGTGGGCGTCCACGACCTGCGGCAGTGGACCGACGACCCCCACCGCACCGTCGACGACGCCCCCTACGGCGGCGGTCCCGGCATGGTGATGAAGCCCGAGCCCTGGGCCCGCGCCCTCGAGGCCGTCCGCCCGCCCGGCACCCGCCTCGTCGTGCCGACCCCGGCCGGCCGCCCCTTCACGCAGGCCGTGGCCGCCGAGTGGGCCGCCGAGCCCGGCCTGGTCTTCGCCTGCGGCCGCTACGAGGGCATCGACCAGCGCGTCGCCGAGTGGGCCGCGGAGGCCGGACCGGTGTCGGAGGTCTCGATCGGCGACTACGTCCTTGCCGGCGGCGAGTCCGCGGTGCTGGTCATGGTGGAGGCGGTGACCCGCCTGCTCCCCGGCGTCGTGGGCAACCGGGAGTCCGTGGAGTACGACTCGCACGCCGACGGGCTGCTGGAGGGCCCCTCCTACACCCGGCCGGCGTCCTGGCGCGGTCACGACGTCCCGCCGGTGCTGCTGTCCGGCGACCACGCCGCGATCGCCCGGTGGCGCCGGGCGGAGTCCCTGCGGCGGACGGCGGAGCGGCGTCCGGACCTGCTGGCGGCGCTGCCCGACGGTGCGCTGACCGACGCCGACCGCGCGGTGCTCGGCGAGTGACCGACCGCGCCTGGGTACGGCCCACCGCGCGGGTCGTGGTGCTCGACCCGTCCGGGCGGGTGCTGCTGCTCGGCGCCCGGCTCACCGACCCCGCCGTCCCGCCCGGGGACGTGCTGTTCTGGTACACGCCCGGCGGCGGGGTGGAGCCGGGGGAGGCGGTGCGGGAGGCCGCGGCCCGGGAGCTGGCCGAGGAGATCGGCCTGGTCGTGGACCCCGGCGCGCTGGAGGGCCCGGTGTGGTTCCGCCGGCACGTCGGCCCGTTCGCCGGTGTGCAGATCGACTCCCGGGAGACCTTCTTCGTGCTGCGCGACGTCGAGCACGAGGTGGACGCGAGCGGGCGCACGGAACTCGAGCTGCTCGGTGCCCAGCCGCACCGCTGGTGGAGCGCCGCGGAGGTCGCCGCCAGCGCCGAGAGCTTCGCGCCGCGCGAGCTCGCCGACCTGCTGCCGGAGCTGGCGGCGGGTCCCTGGACAGGGCCGCCGCGCTTCGTCGGCTGAAGATGTGGCACAGTAGAGAGCTGCTGCGGACGCATCGCTTCGTCGACGCCGAGCTCCGCCCGGAGCGCAGCGCCCCGGATCGGACAGCCGGGGGCGCCTGCTGTCCGCACCGCACCGACATGACCGCTAGGACAGGACTGCCGCGATGAACACCCTGGACGTACTCGACGCCGATTCGCTGCGCGACGACATCCCCGAGTTCCGCCCGGGCGACACCGTGAAGGTGCACGTGCGCGTCATCGAGGGCAACCGCTCCCGCATCCAGGTCTTCCAGGGCGTCGTCATCCGCCGTCAGGGCGGTGGCATCCGCGAGACCTTCACCGTGCGCAAGGTCAGCTTCGGTGTCGGTGTCGAGCGCACGTTCCCGGTGCACACCCCGGTCGTCGAGAAGATCGAGGTGCTGACCCGCGGTGACGTGCGTCGCGCCAAGCTGTACTACCTCCGCGAGCTGCGCGGCAAGGCCGCCAAGATCAAGGAGAAGCGCGAGCCCGTCTCCCGCTGAGACGACGCGAGGCCGGCCGGTCCGGCCTGACCACGGCGGGTCTCCCGCGGCCGTACGCTGGCTCCGATGAGCAGTGACCGGCCCGGGTGGCCCGCCGATGTCGTTCCGGAGGGGGAGGATCCCCGGGCGACCGGGTCCACCGCCGACACCGGCCCCATCCGCCCCGTCGCCGGCCGCCGCGCCCGCCGGCGCGAGCAGGAGGCGAAGAAGGGCTCGCTGCTGCGCGAGCTGCCGGTGCTGCTGCTGATCGCGTTCGTGCTCGCGCTGCTGGTGAAGACCTTCCTCGTGCAGGCGTTCTTCATCCCGTCGGGATCCATGGAACGGACCCTGCACGGCTGCCCCGGCTGCACCGGCGACCGCGTCCTGGTCAACAAGGTGCCCTACTGGTTCGGCGAGCCCGAGCCCGGCGACATCGTCGTCTTCGAGGGTCCGGAGAGCTGGTCCCCGGAGGTCGACGTCGCGGAGCCCGGCAACTGGGCTTCCAGCGGCCTGCTGTGGCTGGGCCGTGCGATCGGGGTGGCCCCGCCCAGCGAGGACGACTTCGTCAAGAGGGTCATCGCCACCGGTGGCCAGACGGTGCAGTGCTGCGATCCCGAGGGCCGGGTCATCGTGGACGGCGTACCGCTCGACGAGCCCTACGTCTTCGAGGACACCCCGCTGGAGAGCCGGGCGTTCGGGCCGGTGACCGTCCCTGAGGACCGGCTGTGGGTGATGGGTGACCACCGGTCGGCGTCGGCGGACTCCAAGGCGCACATCGGCGACGAGTACTCCGGGACCGTCGCGGTGGACGACGTCATCGGCAAGGCCGCGCTGATCGTCTGGCCGCTCGACCGTTTCGGCACCCTCGGCTCGCCCGACATCCAGGGCACCGAGGCGGCCGGCGTGCCGGTCTCCGGCGCCGCGGCCGTCGCCGCTCCGTACGCGATGGGCCTCGTCGGCGCCGTGCCCCTCGCCGCCTGGCGACGGCGACGACGCCGGTCCCGCAGCGGCTGACCGCTCCCACGCTCCCTCGGCCCGCACCTCCCGGACCCCCCGGGGCGTGCGGGTCGAGTCGTCTCGCGGGTGCGCGGGGAATGGCGTCGCCATGTCGACACGAATGCGCTCGGTCTCCATTTAGCCGTTACCGGTGTGACTCGACAGGGCCGTGAGTGGCGCTCGAAAATTCTCCAAGAAATGTTGGAAAAGCGTTCAAGCACCCGTCTCACCCGTCCGATGGAGATCGTGAGAAGTTCCCCGAACGTGTGAAACGGAGTCTGTTGTGTCCGCACCCATGGCGAGCGCCGCTCGTGGCGTCACCCGCGTGCTCATCCTCGCCGACGCCCCCGTCCTGCGCCGTGGGCTGGTGAGCATGGTCAACGAGACCGCCGGCATGCAGTCGGTCGGGACTCCGGGCGAGCTGCGCCGCGCCCTCACCCTCGTCGAGACCGCCCGCCCCGACGCGGTGATCGTGGAGCTGGGCTCGGGCCGCGCCGCGACCCTGAACGCCTGCCGCGACCTGCGCCGCCGGTACCCCCGGGTGACGATCGTGGCCCTCGGCACCTCCGAGGACCCCGCGGTGGTGAACGAGGCGCTGGCCGCCGGCGTCCGCGGGTACCTGATGCTCAACACCTCGCCGACCCTGCTCGGCTGGGCCATCCTGGCCGCCCGCGCCGGCCGCACCGTCGTGGACCCGCAGATCCGCCGCGTCGAGCCGTCGGCCGCGCCCGCCCCGAAGCCGTTCGCCCCCGAGGTGCCGCTGACCCGCCGCGAGTCCGACGTCCTCGACGAGCTCATCCAGGGCCAGTCGAACCGGCAGATCGGCCGCAACCTGTTCATCAGCGAGGACACGGTGAAGTCCCACGTCAAGGCCATCCTGCGCAAGCTGGGTGCCCGCGACCGGGCGCACGCGGTCTCGCTGGTCCTGTCCTCCCGCAACCCGGCCGCCTGCACCTGCGGCGCCCACGCCGCCCTGGCGCCGGCCGAGGCCTGAGGGAGGACCCCCCTGCAGGGCCACGCCGCTCGCAGGCTGGCCTCGCCAGGCCGCTCCGGCGGCCGACGGTCCACGGGCCGGCCCCCTCTGACCCCGGGGGCCGGCCCGTGGCGTTCCCGGAGGGCGGCGCGCACTCGACCGGCCGTCGGGCGTCGTACTGTCGGACCGCGATGGCTGTCCGTACCACCCCCGCTCCTCCCGGGCCGCGGAGCCGTGCCCGCGCCGACGCGTCCGCCGACGACCGGCCCGATGCCCTCTGGGAGATGGAGCGCTCCCTGCGCCGCCGCGGCTTCGCCGCGGTCGCCGGTGCCGACGAGGCCGGCCGCGGGGCCTGCGCCGGGCCGCTCGTCGCCGCCGCCTGCGTCCTGCCCGCCGGCCGTCGGGGCAGGGTCCCCGGCCTCGCCGACTCCAAGCTGCTGACCGCCGCCACCCGTGAGCGGGTCTACCAGGAGGTCGTCGACCGCGCCGAGACGTGGTCGGTGGTGGTGATGCCGGTCGCCGACCTCGACGCGCGGGGCATGCACGTCACCAACATCGAGGCGCTGCGCCGCGCGGTGTGGGCCCTCGACCCCGGCGCGGACTACGTGCTCACCGACGGCTTTCCCGTCCCCGGCCTGGCCCGGCCCACCCTCGCCGTGTGGAAGGGCGACCGGGTGGCGGCGTGCGTGGCGGCGGCATCGGTCCTGGCCAAGGTCACCCGCGACCGCATCATGCTGGACCTGCACGAGCGCTGGCCCGAGTACGACTTCGCCGTCCACAAGGGCTACAGCACTGCCGCGCACGACGCCGCCCTCCTGCGGTACGGGCCCTGTCCCGAGCACCGGACGCGCTTCGTCAACGTGGCCCGGGCCCGCGACGCACACGCCGCTCGGGGACTCCAGCTGACCGGCTCGGCGGCCATGGTCGATGATGGGGTCATGCGCCCTGTGTCCGGAGAGCCGCGATGAGCACCGAGGACCTGGAGAAGTACGAGACCGAGATGGAGCTGCAGCTCTATCGCGAGTACCGGGACATCGTCAGGCAGTTCACCTACGTGGTGGAGACCGAGCGGCGCTTCTACCTCGCCAACTCCGTGGACCTTCAGGTCCGCGAGGCCGGCGGCGAGGTCTACTTCGAGCTCAAGCTCTCCGACGCCTGGGTGTGGGACATGTACCGGCCGGCGCGGTTCGTCCGCAACGTGCGGGTGCTGACGTTCAAGGACGTCAACGTCGAGGAGCTGGACAAGCCCGATCTCGAGCTGCCCGACGGCCCCCGGCTGACCTGATCTGCGCGTCACGGGCCCGAGGCTGACCCGCCCGGTGACATCCCCGGGTCGGGCGTCCACAGGCGGCGCCGGTGTCCACAGATCGGCTCGCTGACTGTCCCGGCCGGTCCGGGCGGACGACGGTCGGCCGGGTGCGAACGACATCGGACCTCGGCGCCCACGGCGAGCGCATCGCCGCCGCCTACCTGACCGACCACGGCCTGCGCGTCCTCGACCGGAACTGGCGCTGTCGCGACGGCGAGCTCGACATCGTCGCCCGGGACGGCGACGCATTGGTCTTCTGCGAGGTCAAGACCCGGCGCGCGGTCGGCTTCGGCCACCCCGTCGAGGCGGTGGGCCACGTCAAGCAGCGCCGGCTCCGGGTGCTGGCCCAGCGGTGGCTGGCCGCACACGACGAGCACGCCCCCGAGCTGCGCTTCGACGTCGTCGGCGTGCTGGTGCGCAGCGACCGGCCGGCGCTGGTCACCCACCTGCAGGCGGCGTTCTCGTGACGCTGGCGCGGACCTGGTCGGTGGGCCTGGCCGGGGTGCACGGCGCGCTGGTCGACGTCGAGGTGGACCTCTCGGCCGGGGTGCCCGGCGTGGTGCTGGTCGGGCTGCCCGACGCCGTCGTCCGCCAGTCGGTGGACCGGGTGCGGGCGGCGGTGGTGAACGCCGGCGGGAAGTGGCCGCTGCGGCGGATCACCATCGGGCTGTCCCCGGCCTCGATGCCCAAGCAGGGCAGCGGCTTCGACCTGGCGCTGGCCGCCGCGGTCCTGGCCGCCGACGGCGCGGTGCCGGCCGAGTCGGTGGGCCGCCTGGTGCTGCTCGGGGAGCTCGGACTCGACGGCTCAGTGCGCACCGTCCGCGGCGTGCTGCCCGCCGTGCTCGCCGCCGCCCGCGCCGGGCACGCCACGGTGGTGGTGCCCGCGGGCAACGCCGGCGAGGCGGCGCTGGTGGAGGGCGTCGAGGTGCTGGCCGCCGGCACCCTCGCGGAGGTGGTCGCCCACCTGAAGGGCCGGGCGCGGTTGCCCCGGCACACCCGCCCGTCGCTGCCGCCGGCACCGCCCGGCCCCGACCTGGGGGACGTCGTCGGCCAGCCGATCGGCCGCCGCGCGGTGGAGGTCGCCGCCGCCGGCGGGCACCACCTGTACCTCAGCGGGCCGCCCGGGGCCGGCAAGACCATGCTCGCCGAACGCCTGCCCGGCCTGCTCCCCGCGCTGGACGAGCAGGCGGCGCTGGAGGTCACCGCCATCCACTCGGTCGCCGGGACGCTGCCGCCGGAGTCCCCGCTGGTGACCCGCCCGACGTTCGAGGCGCCGCACCACTCCGCGACGATGGCCGCCCTCGTCGGCGGTGGGTCGGGGCTGATCCGCCCCGGCGCGCTGTGCCGGGCGCATGCCTGTGAGGTGACTCTGGAGAGTGTTCGCCGCAGTTGACGCAAAACCAGACGGCCATCAGGCACGAATTGTCGCATGGAGCACTCACCGACTGGCGTAGCCGCGGTGACGCATCAGCGCTTGAAAGCTAACGATTTCAGTAGCCGTTGATACCCACTAGGGTTGTAGAGCTCGGCCCAGTGACGTTTCTTGAGTCGATCGGGGACTTCGCAGGGCTCGAGGAGAACCGGAATCAGAAAGATCGAGCCCGGCGGCTGCTCGTCGGCCACATCCAGGGCGTAGTTAAGCTCTTTCTGCACATAGCCCGTCTTGGTGATTGAGGCCTGCGACAGGCAGGCGAGCACATACTGGCAGGCGCGGATAGCCTTTCTGATCTCGTCTTCCCAGTCCTGTCCAGGGAGCAAGTCCTCCTCGTCGAACCAACATGGAACGCCGTCACGCTTCAATTGGTGATACAAGTTTCGAACTCGTTCCTTGTCTCCGGATGAGTGACAGAGGAACGCCTTCCCGTACTTCGGCAAATCTTCGGAGTACTGGAGCTCTGTGAGCAACCGGTCAATCCTATCAAAGTTGCGGCGCGTCAGATCGGCTCTGCTCCTCAGTGCTAGCAGCAACTCACGTGCAGTCTCCCTGAGGTTCTCGTCGTCTTCGGTATCCAGGGCCTCGCGTAATTGGCCGATGAACTCCGACTGCTGATCCGGCGTCAGCTGTGCCGTCCCGATCGCCGAGCCCAGCCGGATTAGGTACGCGAACGGAATTGGGGGTGACTTCGGCAGGGGGTCCGGCAGCGGGCGTCTCGCGCTCGCGGCCTGCTGGATGGCGTCGAGCAGTGCCACTCCGTTGGCCAGGGTCCGCTCTTGGTAGTCGACCACCTGGATGTCGGCGACCGGGGTGAGGCGGAGCTTGCCCACGGGGCCGACCTGGACAGAGAGGATCGGCAGACCCAGCGCTCGGGCGTAGGACAACTCCGCCAGGCACGGCTTGGACGCCAGGGAGTTGCGGGACAGGCAGAACAGGAAGACGTCGCACTCCCGGATCTGCCGCAGGATGTCCTGCCACCACGGGTCCCCGCCCCCAAGCTCCCGGTTGGCCGACACCGAGAGGTGCACCCGTTGAAGGTCCGCGACGAGCTCCTCGACCGCGGTTCCGTCTTGCCGGGAGTAGCTGACGAACAGCCGCCCAGGGGTGTCGCGGGCCGTCAGGTCGGTGAGCAGTCGGTCGATCGCCTGGGCGTTGCGGTAGGTCACGTCGGGTCGCCGGCGAAGCGCTCCCAAGAGGTCGCGGGCGTCGTCCCTGGCCCCCTCATCGTCCTCCGTCTCCAGGACCTCGCGCAGATGCCGGATGAAGTCGCCCTGCTGGTCGGGCGTCAGCTGGGCTGCCCCGATGGCCGAGCCCAGCCGGAGCAGGTACTCGAACGGAACGGGCGGTGGTTTGGGCAGCGGGTCGGGCAGGGGCCGCGCATGCGTTGCCGCCTCGTCCACGGCGGCCAGGGCATTGAATGCCGACACCGCATCATCCGGCCGGAAGGAGATGATTTTTGGGTCCGCCAACGGCGTCGCCGGGAACTCAGTCACGTGACCGGCCTGGACCGGCAGGACGGGGCGCCCGAGAGCCAGCGCATAGTTTAGCTCCTGCCGGCTGCGCTTCGAGTGCAATGACTCGTCCGACAACAGGAAAACGAAGACGGTAGCGGAGCGAATGCCGTCCAAGATCGTGTCCCACTGAGCGACGCCTCCCTCGAGATCAGATCGCACCTTGCGCCCGGCCGCTTCGAAGAGTCGGGCAAGCGATCTGGCGACGTCCTCGTCGATCCTCGAGCAACTTACAAAAATGGTCGTGTCTGTCGGGCGTCGTGCATGGGTAATGTTGACTTGTGTTTCGAAGCCCAGCAACGCTTCGAGCGTATCCTCCGCGCGCCAAGCCGGGGCGCACGCCAGCATCAGTTGTCGTGAGGCGAGCTCGACATCGGGATCACGGATCCCATGCATTAGCGTCCACGCCCTCGTCCTAAAGGGAGGGGCAAGGTCGTCCTGGGTGAACAACATGTTCTCGCCGTTGTGTAACTGCCTCCACAGGTCGGGTCGCCGAGAGAGCGCCAAGAGGGAGGTATAGATCACCAGGCCGGGAAAGGTGTCCATCCATCGGCCCCATTGACTGTCGGGCCGCTGGTAATTGGGGTGCCCAATTTCCGGAGGCGGAGACTCGGAGCGACACGCGGGAATCCAGGACCTGTCGAAGTCGACCAGGCGAAAGGAACCCGATGTGTCGACAAGCACGTTGCCGTGAGCGAGGTCGCCGTGCGCGAACTCGGCCGCCTGGAGCCGGCTGACGAAGTGGCGCCACCTACCGGCGAGCTGGGCTAGCGCCCCTAAGTCCGCCTTGGTGGTGAGTTGCGCGACGTACGCGTCAAGGGTACGTCCTTCTATCCACTCACTCTGCACCATTGGCCAGGTCGAGTCGTTCACCGCAATCGCGTCGTCAACCCACATCGGCATCGACACGCAGTCCTCTATGCCGTGCGAATGGAGGTGTCCGGCGAGTGCGGTGTAGCGCGTGCTACTAGAGGCGCTCTCTGCGATGAAGAAGCGCAATGCTAAGTCCACTCCCTCCACCCGTGCCCGGAAGACGACGGCCGCATTGCCTGAGGCGGGCACCGGGATGCCCCAAACGGGGTGAAGGGTAAAGACAGCCCTGCGTAGTGAAGGCACTTGAAACGCGCGATCCGGTTGCTGTACCGCTGTCACATAGTCTTCGATGTTTGGAAAGGCCGTCACTGAAACCCCTCAAAGCAGCTCAGCGTTGATATCAGTGGTCCCGACGCGCATCAGCGCCTTGTCGTCGCAGTCGTTTCCGACCCGCGTTGCTCGGGGCACCGGGCGTCGGAACAGGCACGGTTGGTGAGGTCGGCCCTGTCCTTGTACCGATGTCCCATCCGCTCCGGCTCTGACGGGACTGTGGTGACCCTCATGGGATCGAGACCTCAGTGCTGAACCACAAGAGCGGGGAAGTGGCCGAACGCCTGCGCCGCGTCTATATGCGCCAGAGTGGCACGTTGTCACGGCTAATTCGTGGCAGTGCTGGGCGCGCAGTTTATCCTGCGCCTTCTCTTCTGTGCAGCCAGCCGTCGTATTCGGAGACGTGGCGACCTCCCCGCTATACATGACAGCTCAGTGGCCTCGGTCGTTGTGTCGTGTCCCAATTTCCAGAAACGCTACTGCTTTCGAAAGATCGGCGTTGAACACCAGACCGCGGGCACCCGCGGCCAAGTGAGTCTGTGTCCGGCGGGCGTTGTTGATGATCGACTGCGGCAGCGGGCTGCTGATCGAGAAGAGGGTCGGCCCGGGCGGGGGTAGGCCCGTGTCACTGGCCGGAAAATATACTCCCGGGGCCCAGAGGGGGGATAGGAAGAGATTGAACAATAGAGCTTGGCCATCGGCTGTCTCGATCCCGACGAGTCGTTTGGCCCACGTTCGAAGGTCGGCGCCTTTATAGGGGCTGTCGGTTACCTGTCCGTCGGTGATGTTAATTATGATGGGGGGAAAAGAGTTCGGGAAGGCGTCTGCCCAGTCGTTGATGTATGCGCCGGTCGTTGCGACAGCCTGGCACATGGGTGCGCCGAATCCGTGGGAGGGCTCGACCCATATGGGAAGCTTCTGCCTGGCCGAGGTGCCGTCGACTGGCGCTTCGTCGCGGACCGCGATGGGATGGTCGGCCAGCTCTGGAAGTGGGACGATGGCGCGCGCGGCCATGGAGGGGGGCAACGCTGATTCGATGCCTTCCCGCCCTGTGCTCGGCCGGAACCCGTAGCCGAAGATGCCAACGTAGAAATAGGGGCGTATCGGCTGGCCCGGTTCCCTTGTGGACTTGACACACAACTCCAATAGGACTTTGTTTACAGCTCGTGCCGCTAGTTCGGCCAGGCTCCGTCCAGAGCGGGACCACTGTTCCTGCATTGAACTCGACCTGTTGATTAGGAACATGACGCAGCCAGGAGTGGAGCGAGAGAAGGCCTGCGTATACACCGATCCTCCGGTGGGCCTTAGACGATGTGCTAGGTGGAATTGCGAGCGTGTCGGGGCGCTGGCCCCCTCCCTCGGCGGGCGACATTGGCTGTGTGCGCCCAACCGGCGTTCAGTGCCACGCACATCTGCAGCGTTCATGGCTGAAGGCGAACCTTGGGTTCTGGCGGGCGCATGCGGAAGTCGCCGCAGTGTGGACGCGGCGCAGGCGCATCGCCCCGGTGTGGGGGCGCAGTTCCACCGTGGTGCCCGAGAAGCCGAGCTCGCTGGAGAATAGATCGAGCCTGCTGACAATCCAGCGGTCGGAACTGCTGCTCCAACCCTTGCCTATCGAGGCGTCCCGCACCACGGCCCCGGCGGCCCACGGTCATCACATTCGCCAAAGAGTCTGTGTAAGGGCGCCATCGTCGTCCCACGCTCCTGCATGCGCGCGGGCTGGAGCGGATTCGCCTCGTCCGATCGTCGGCAAGAGGCGGAGGTTGGTCACGTGGCCACCCCGCACCAAGAGCATCGGCGAAACCAGCGCCCGCGCGTATGGCAGGTTGGCCAAGCAGATCTTCGAGGCCACGGATTGGTCGGACAGATCGAACGGGAAGACGTTGCACGCCTGGATCCGTCGCAGGATGTCCTGCCACCACGGGTTTCCACCACGGAGAGCTCAGGTTGTGCCACTCCGGGAGGTGCACCCGTCTCAGGTCCGTGACGAGGTCCCGGACCGCAACTTCGTCCTGCCGGGAGTAGCCGATGAACACCCGCACACGCACAGGCCCACCTCCGCCGCGCCCATCGCACGGACCTTCATGATGAGCCGACCCAGCCCTGCTGTTGCGCCTTCACCCCGTGCCTACTCAAACGGGCTGCGCAGCCGGCAGCCCCCAGCGGGTCTTCGCCGACGGGTCTTGCTGCTGTTGACAAAGCTGGCCGATCAGCTCGCGCGAGGGTGCGGTCGGCCATCCGGCGCCGGGAGCAGGACAGGCACGGATGTGGACGTGCGGCGGCGCCCAGGCTGTCACACAAGGTGGCGGCAGGGCGCGGCGGGGTACATGCAAGCACCCCCGGGCAGCTGTATGAGACGGACCTGGATCGCTGTGCCGTCGGCGGCTCCCACATCCGGGCCCTTGCAGGGGGGACCACGTCGGCACGTCGCCGGTCGCCGGCTTCAGTGTTCATCGCTTCCCCGCGGACATGAGGGTGTCCATCCGCTGCCTCGTCGAGGTCGCGCATCGGCTGCAGCCGCCGCCACAGCTCCGTCGGGAGGTCGGTGTCCCGCAAGGCGGCGAGGCAGCGCACCTTGACCTCGGCGGCGACGCTCTGCGGGCTCTGGTGGGCGGGTGACGGTGGGCGGACACTCGATCGGCAGCATCAGGGCATGCCGCCGCCACACACGCCCTCCACCGCAACGAAGGCGGACACGAGCATGAAGGTCCGTAGCCCGGTCGGCCATTGGTTGCGCCAGTGCGCCGACCGCATCATCCGAGTCCGTGCACTCAGAAGGATGCACGCTCGCGACTCGGCGCAGCGCCGGTTCGACGAGGGACTCACAGCACGGCGAACCCGGCCGTCGGAGAGTCCCTGGGACTTCACCACCGAGGGCATGCCGTGAACGAGCACCCAACCTGAGACCTGCGTCCCCGAGGCGGTCGACCGGCCGCAGCCCGCGGGTAGCACGCTTGTCCGGATGGTCTTGAGTTATCGGCTGTGGAGCCTGGTGACCGCCATGGCGAACGGGGTACGTAGGCGCACGCCGGGGCAGCGATGCGCCGTAGTCCCCACTACGACCGCCCGGCCGGCACGTTGGTCCTCCTCGCGGTGGAGGTTCGTGACGGTGTCGTGACGTTTCCTTGCCATGCTGGCCCGGGGCTGTGTCCACAGCGTTGACCGGCCTCCTTCCCTTGACCACCATCGCGTTCCAAGAGCTCAAGCCCCTGGCCCCTGGGGCACGTCGTACCTTGCGACAGGCTCGACGGGGATCTCGAAGTTTCTAAGCGCGGGTGGGGAACGAGAGCCAGGAGAGACGTAATGCCGCTGAAGGTGTTCATCTCCTACTCGTCGGCCGATCGCGCCGAGGCGCTGGCGGTTCGTCGGCTTCTTTCCAACCGGGGCTGCACGGTCTGGTTGGACGTCTTCGACATCCGTGTCGCTGCCGATCTGAAAAGCGAGCTGGGCGGCGGGATCGCGGCCGCTGATGTCCTCTGTCTGTTGCTCTCGCCGACGGCCGTCGAATCGCCCTGGGTCGTCGAGGAGGTCGCGCGCGGCGAGGAGCAGGAAGCTGCGCGGGGCATGCGCCTGGTCGCCGTACTCCTCCGGCCGTGCCGGCCGCCCGACCGACTGCTTGGCCGCGTGATGCTGGACGCGACCGCCGGGATCACCTCACCCGACGTCGGCGCTCGGCTCGCGCGTGCGGTACTCGGTGCCGAAGTCGTCGGCGATCTGGAGATCGACGCGGCGATGCAGGCGGCGCTGCAGGCCAGAATGCACGAGATGGAAGCGGCGCTCGTGCTTCCCGAGCTCGCTACGAAACTCGACGCAGTGCGCGAGACACCGATTCGCAAGCTGGAGATTTCTTTCCGCCATGAAGCACTGCCGCGCGGCAAGGTGCTGGCGATCAGGTTCACGTTCGACCAACTCTTCTCGCAGCCGATGTGGTTCTACTTCGCCCACTACCGGGAGGGGCACACCTGGCCGCAGTGGATGAAGACCATGGGTGAGCGCGACTACCGCGAAGTGCGCAGCGACGGCAAGCGCGTCGATGGACGCTTCAAGTGGTTCGAGCATGTCCGCGTACTCAGCCCGAACCTGGACGGCACGCCCCTGCGCGATCTTCCGGCGACATTTGGCATAGAGCTGAGCGGCGAGACGTGGCGCCCGGGCGGCTTTATCCCCTTGTACCCCGGCGGCCCGGGGCTCCCGCACCTCCCGCAACGCATGGAGGTCCCGTCGCTCGCGGCGCTCATCAAAAAGAAGGCCACCTTCGATGTCTTGCTTTTCGGGGACGAGGAGGAGGCGGGCAAGCACGTTCCACTCGAGGAGAACGACCTCCACGTGCGGCTCGTCGGCACGGCGGGCGAGGTCGCCGTCACCCTCTTCCGCAGCGCGCACGCTCCCATCGAGCGCGCGGTTCTCCGGGGCGCGTTCCTGCAGAACCGCCCGTCGCCGATCGAGCGGGAGGCGATTCTCGCGCTGTACCCACGGCCGCATGAGCTCGCTGCGGCAGAGCGCCAGAGCCGTGACGAGGCAGCAGCGGCGTTGCTCAACAAGCCGGAGGAGTCGCTGTCTCCGGACGAGCGCCGCGTGGTCGGCCGACTCTTCTACGACAGAGCCCAGCTGCTGATGTTTCGGGTCTACCACGCGTCGCCGCCGCTCGGGTCGGAGGCCCGGACGCAGCTGCACCTGTCAGCCCTCCGGGCGTGCTCGACCGTGTGCCGGGTCCTCGGCCCGCTCGTCGTCGAGGATCCACGGTTCGACGACGTGGGGATGGCCTTCTGGGCAGCAAGCAACCTGGCTGCCTACTTCTCGGGGCACAAGCCGGAGCGTGCGGTCACGAACGCTCAGCTCGCGGCGAAGTTCGTGTGGGAGGCGAGCCGCCGGGATCCGGACGAGCCGGAGTATCAACGGTGGTACTCGGACGCGCTGCGACGGCTCGCCGAGGCAGAAGCGGCCACCGGCCGTCATACGGCCGCGCTGAAAAGCCTCGACACCTCGATCGAGGTCCTGCGCGCACTGTACGAGCAGCTTCCAACGCCCGGCCGGCGCGACGACGTCCGAAAAGCGATCGAGTCGGCGCTGCGGGACGTGGCGCACTGGCCGGTGGCGACATCCGCTGCGCGTGCGCGGTGGGCCAGTTTGGCTAGTACCGCGTCCGGCAACGTTGGCACTGAACGGCCCATTCAATGACAGTGCGGACGCCCAGGCTGCCCCAAGACGGCGACCAGCCGTCGCACCGCTGACTGACGGGGATGTCGTCAGGTGGCGGTCGGGTTCCACGGCCCGGGTCGGGGGTGGGCGTCAGGACTGGAGCGCCAGTGGTCGGCCAAGGGCGGTTAGGACCTTCGTCCTGCGCAGTCGGGCCAGTAGCAGCGAGGTGCTGCCGGCGTCGGAGGCCGGAACTCTGGCGGGAATGGCCTCCACATTCGGCAAGGCGAGGCTGTCGAGGCGGCTGACCGCCGCGGGCGGCGGGGTACATAGCGACACGCTGGGGCATCATCCTGAGAGGGCGCTTGGGCTTGCAGGGGAGTCGCAACAGCTTCCAGCCGCTGTTCGACTCCGCGAAGAGCCAGCTCCTGCCGCTCGGCGTCGCCCCCGACCGACTGATGAGCCAAGGCCACGAACGGTATGAGCGAGGTCTTGACAGGAGCGGCCGCGCGGCGCACAACAGGCGCATGACTAGCGGTGCTCAACAGTGCCGAGGTTGCAGTGGGACCGGCAGCGTCCGTCACATCGCATGCGGAGGACTTGGCTACTTCGTTAGAGATTCAACGCGCGTACGCTTCGATAATAGCGTGGAGTTCAATAGAGAACACGTGCCTTGTACTGGCTGCACGCAAGGCTATACCCGATGTGGAGAATGCGGCGGTAGTGGCCTCATCAACATCCCGTCAGCCTCCCGCGCTCCCGCGGCTCCACAAGGGGCACCCAATCGGCCTTCTAGGATACTTGTCACTCCAGAGCGGGCAACTCGGCTATGGGTGGCGAGTGCAACACGCTATCTACTTGGCGAGGATTGGGCGCCCGCCGGCGTGAGGCTGGATCCCCCAACTTACTACTACGAGTTTCTGCCAGGGGGCAGGTTCTTCTTTGCGAATTACAACTCCGGGAACTTGCACCACAACCTGATTCCTGCCATGTGGGAAACCATACTCCACAAATATAGTTGTGAGGTTCGAGGATGGTTCAGGTCCTATCGTAGCGGTGACGTCACCTTCTATGCCGATGAGCAGTGCACCAACCAAACCCGCGCCGGCCGATGGCGGTGGCCACCAGGGGCCCACGACTGGCAGGGTAAAAGACAACGGCCCGCGCTCGAAGCGCGAGATCTTCTGTTCCTTCCCCTAGGGGCGGAGGATCCCTGGCTCTGAGGATCGCGATCGACGAGGAGTAAGTGCGCTGGTGTCGGCGACCGGCCTGCATCAGCGTGATGGGCGCCAGGTTGATGCAAGGCTTGTCGGGTCCGCGGCAGAGGAGATGGCAGCACGCCAGGCATCTCACTGAGATCATCACAGGGCGCTGAGACCATGGCATCAGCGCAGCAACTCTGTGATCCTCCGACGGGACGCCAGGCAGGCTAGCGTGAGGCGCACGACCCTAACCGGGAGTAGCTCGGCTTACCGCGCCGGCAGCGAGCGACCTGTGAAGCCTCAGCGCTGTGACGAAATCCGGCGACCTTGCTTAGTGGGCTCTGCTGGAGGCGGTGGCCTGACGTCTGGGCACATAGAAGCTCGCCAGGACACCGCGGCGTGCTCTTCCTCGACGAGGCGCCGGAGTTCCCGCGGGCGGTTCTGGACACCCTCCGGCAGCCGCTCGAGCGGGGATCGGTGACCATTTCTCGCGCTGGTGGTGCGGCCACCTTCCCGTGCCGCGCGCAGCTGGTGCTGGCGGCCAACCCCTGCCCGTGCGCCAGCGCTGCCGGGGACGCCGCCTGCACCTGCAGCCCGCTGGAGCGCCGGCGCTACCAGGCCCGGCTCTCCGGGCCGCTGCTCGACCGCATCGACCTGCGGGTCGACCTCCCCGCCGTCACCCGGGCCGCCTGGCTGGAGGCCGGGACGGCGCCCGAGCCGACCGCCGTTGTCGCCGGCCGGGTGGCGCAGGCCAGGGCGGCCGCGGCGGCGCGGCTGTCCGGGACGGGCCTGGGCCTCAACAGCCAGGTGCCGGGCCGGCTGCTGCGGGAGCGCTGGTCACCGCCCCGGCCGGCGCTGCGGCTGGTCGAGCGGGCCCTGGAGCGCGGGGCGCTGTCGGTGCGCGGCTACGACCGGGTGCTGCGGGTGGCGTGGACGCTCGCGGACCTGGCCGGACGCACCGTGCCCGGCCCGGACGAGGTGGCCGAGGCCCTCGGCCTGCGCCTGCAGCGGGCTGCGGCATGAGCGCCCTGCCGAGCCTCGACGAGGACATGGAGCAGGGGCTGGCGGAGGCGGCGTGCGACGGGCTCGCCGGGCCGGCGGTGCGGCGGGCGCGGGCGTGGCTGAGCCGGGCGGCCGAACCCGGCAGCGTCGTCTTCTGGCGCTTCGTCGAGGACGCCGGTCCGGTGGAGGCGGTCCGCGGGCTGCGGTCCGGTCGCGCGCCGGACGCCGTGCGGGCACTGGTCGGGGCCCGCGCCGGGCAGGACGCCTCGCTGGCGGACCTGCTGCGGGCCGAGCGCTGCGGCGCCCGGCTGGTCGTCCCCGAGGACCACGAGTGGCCGGCGCACCTGCTGCACTGCCTCACGCTGGCGACCAGCGAAGAGCCCGACGACCCGCGCCACCACGCGCCGCGCACGACCGCACCGGTGCCGCCGCTGGCGCTGTGGGTCCGGGGCGCCGCTCGACTCGACCAGCTGGCCGACCGGTCGGTGGCGATCGTCGGTGCCCGGGCGTCGACCGCCTACGGCGAGCACGTCGCCGGCGAGCTGGGCCACCAGCTGGGGGAGCGCGGCTGGACCGTCGTGTCCGGAGGTGCCTTCGGCATCGACGCGGCCGCGCACCGGGGCGCGCTGGCGGTGGACGCCCCGACCGTGGCGGTGCTGGCCTGCGGCGTCGACCGGGTCTACCCGGCCGCGCACGGGGCGCTGTTCCACCGCATCGCCGAGTCCGGGCTACTGGTCAGCGAGTGGCCACCCGGAGCGGCACCGCACAGGCACCGCTTCCTGGTCCGCAACCGGCTCATCGCCGCGCTGACCCGGGGCACGGTCGTCGTGGAGGCGGCGGCCCGGTCCGGCGCGCAGGCCACCGCGCGGCGGGCGCAGAAGCTGGGTCGGCAGGTCATGGTCGTCCCGGGCCCGGTCACCTCGGCGATGTCGGTGGGCTGCCACGAGCTGCTGCGCGACGTCGAGCTGGGCGCGGTCCTGGTCGCCGACGCCGCGCACGTGGTGGAGACCGTCGGCCGGCTGGGGGAGGACCTCGCCGACCCGCCGCAGCGCCCCACCGGTCCCCGCGACGGGCTCTCCGACGTGGCCGTCCGGGTGCTCGACGCCTGCCCGGTCCGCAGCGGGGTCGGTCCCGAGCGGCTGGCCCGGGTGGCCGGCTGCGACGTCCTCGACGTGCTGCGGGTACTGCCCGTGCTGGAGCTCGCCGACCTGGTCGAGCGGACCGACGCCGGGTGGCGGCTCACCCCGCCGCCGAAGCCGGCTGCCGGGGCGGGGCGGGGGTGACGGCAGGGGAGGAGGCGGCGTGAGGAGGAGCGGGGTCGGCGCGGCGGCTTGACCCCCGCCGGACCGCATCGGACCGTTTCCGGGTGACCGCCCGCACCAGCGACGCGCGCGCCGGGCTGCCGCCGGTGCTGGCGGAGGCGCTGGCCGGCTACGAGGAACACCTGCGCACCCAGCGGGACGTCTCCGAGCACACCGTGCGGGGCTACGTCGGCGACGCGGTCTGGCTGCTCGACCACCTGGCCCGCCGCGGGGGCACCCGGGTGGACGACCTGGACCTGGCGACCCTGCGCAGCTGGCTGGCCCAGGGCCGCACCCGTGGTGCCGGCCGGGCGACCACCGCCCGCCGGGCCGCGGCGGCCCGCTCCTTCACCGGGTGGCTGCGCCGGGCCGGTCTCACCCCCGAGGACGTGGGTCTGCGGCTGGTCAGCCCCAAGGCGCAGCGCACGCTGCCCGACGTGCTGGCTCCCGACCAGGCCCGTGTGGTGGTCGAGTCGGCGGGCGGGGCCGAGGAGCCGGCCGGACTGCGCGACGCGGTGGTCCTCGAGCTGCTCTACGCCAGCGGCGTCCGGGTCAGCGAGTTGGTCGGCCTGGACGTGGACGACGTCGACCGGGGCCGTCGCCTGCTGCGCGTGCTGGGCAAGGGCCGCAAGGAGCGCAGCGTCCCCTACGGCGTCCCGGCCGAGCGGGCGCTGGACGCCTGGCTCACCCGCGGCCGGCCGGCCCTCGCCACCGACCGCTCCGGCCCGGCGCTGCTGCTCGGCCTGCGCGGGGGGCGGCTGGACGCCCGGGAGGTCCGCCGCACCGTCCACGCCGCCGTGGCCGCCGCACCGGGCGCTCCCGACATCGGCCCCCACGGCCTGCGGCACTCCACGGCCACCCACGTGCTCGAGGGCGGGGCCGACCTGCGCTCGGTGCAGGAGCTGCTCGGGCACGCCAGCCTCGCGACCACCCAGATCTACACGCACGTCACGGTCGAGCGGCTCCGTGCCGTCCACGCCCAAGCGCACCCGCGCGCCTGAGAGGACCGCCGCCCGTGGATGAGACAGTTGGCCTGCGCGCCACCGGATCGCGCACCGCCGCCGTGCCCACCCCGAGGTCACCCGTCAGGGGCCTCCGACAGTCGGGAGCGCAGACCGTGACCGAGGCCGCCATCCACCGGCTCGACGAGACCCCGGACGACGCCGACGCCGCGCTGGCCGAGCTGTGGGCCGCCTACGTCGCCGACCGGGCGCCCGAGCTGCGCGACCGGCTGATCCTGCACTACGCGCCGCTGGTGAAGTTCGTCGCCGGCCGGGTCGGCAGCGGCCTGCCCGCGCACGTCGAGCAGGCCGACCTGGTGTCCTACGGCACCTTCGGCCTGATCGACGCGATCACCCGTTACCAGCCGTCGCGCGAGGTCAAGTTCGAGAGCTACGCGATGGCCCGCATCCGCGGCGCGATCATCGACGAGCTGCGCAGCACCGACTGGATCCCGCGGTCGGTGCGGATGAAGGCCCGGCAGTTCGAGCGCACCGTGGCCGCCCTGGAGAGCCGGTTGCAGCGCAGCCCCTCCGAGGAGGAGGTGGCCGCCGAGATGGACATGGACGTCGAGGAGGTCCGCAAGTTCCTCGGCCAGCTCTCCCTGGTCAACGTGGTGGCGCTCGACGAGCTGCTGTCCGACGACGAGGGGGGCGCCCCCCGCCTGGTCGACACGCTGCAGGACACCAGCGCGCTGGACCCGCAGGCCATGGCCGAGCACGGTGAGGCCCGCCAGCTGCTGGCCCGCGCGGTCGAGCAGCTGCCCGAGCGGGAGAAGGTCGTCGTCAGCCTCTACTACTTCGAGGGCCTGACCCTGGCCGACATCGGCCGGGTCCTCGGCGTGACCGAGAGCCGGATCTGCCAGCTGCACACCAAGGCCGTGCTGCACCTGCGCACCAAGCTCGCCGACATCGCGTGACGACAGCTCCGGGGGCACCGCAGCGAGGCGCGAGCGAGGAGCGGACCGGAGCGCGGAGTCGCGCCCGGGCCGTCGCCCGAGCAGTGGTCCTCGAGCACGCGCTGCTGCCGGTCGTCCCCGGACGGGAGGCCGACTTCGAGGCGGCGTTCGCCGAGGCCCGCGCCCTGATCGCCGCCAGCCCCGGCTTCCGGCGGCTCTCGCTGTCGCGCTGCCTCGAGCGGCCGGGCACCTACCTTCTGCTGGTCGAGTGGGAGCGCCTCGAGGACCACACCGAGGGCTTCCGCGGTTCGGCCGCCCACCGGCGCTGGCGGGAGCTCCTGCACGCCTTCTACGACCCGTTCCCGACGGTCGAGCACTTCCACGAGGTGCTCACCGCGACCCCCACCCGGGCCTGACGGCGCGCGGTCAGCCCATGGGCAGCAGCCGGACCTCGGGCGGCTCCAGCAGCGACAGCGGGTCCAGGTAGTCCTCACCGCGGCGCAGCCCCCAGTGCAGGCAGGCCGCGACCGGGCACCCCGCGTGGCCGGCCGCCAGGGTCCCGAGCACCGCGCCGCGCGCGACCGGCTGCCCGGCGCCCACCACGGCGTCGACCGGCTCGTACGTCGTCCGCAGGCCACCGGCGTGGTCGACGCTGACCACCGGCCGCCCGGCCACCATCCCGGCGAAGACGACGACGCCGTCCCCGGCGGCGCGGACCGGCGCTCCGGGCTCCCCGGCGAGGTCCGCGCCGCGGTGCCCGGCCGCGTACCGGTCCGCGGGCGGGTCGAAGGGGCGGGTCACCGCGCCGTCCACGGGGCGCGACCACAGGCCGGCGGGGACGTCGGCCGTCGCGGCCGGTGCCGCGACGGCCGGGGCACCCGCCGCGAGCAGCGGAGCCACCAGGAGCAGCAGGGGAGCGAGGACCCGTCGGCGCACGGGGAGAGCCTGCGTCGTCCCAGCGGCCGACCGGGCGGAGCCCGTCGGTCTGTGGACGGCCCCGGCCGCTGGGGAGGGCCGCCGGCGGCGCGGCGTATGCTGTCGGGCGCGACCCGTCCGCGACGGGTCGACTTCGCGCGTCCTCTCGTCCGCTGGCAGCAGCGGGACGGTCGCCACCCCGGTCCCCGCGGTCCTCCGCGGGGTCGTGGCGGCCCGGACGCCAGGGCGGAGCGCCACCCGGTGCCCGCGACAACCGAGGAGCGCGGCCCGGCGTGGCCGCGCGCAGAGCACAGAGAGGCTGCGGCCATGGCAGTCGTCAGCATGAAGCAGCTGCTCGACAGCGGCGTCCACTTCGGGCACCAGACCCGTCGCTGGAACCCGAAGATGAAGCGGTTCATCTTCACCGAGCGCAACGGCATCTACATCATCGACCTGCAGCAGACGCTCGGGTACATCGACAACGCCTACGAGTTCGTCAAGCAGACGGTCGCGCACGGCGGCTCGATCCTGTTCGTCGGCACCAAGCGCCAGGCGCAGGAGGTCATCGCCGAGCAGGCGCAGCGGGTCGGCATGCCCTACGTCAACCAGCGCTGGCTGGGCGGCATGCTCACCAACTTCTCGACCGTCCACAAGCGGCTGCAGCGGCTCAAGGAGCTCGAGGACATGGAGCAGACCGGCGTCATGGCCGGCCTGTCCAAGAAGGAGCAGCTGGGCCTGACCCGCGAGAAGGCCAAGCTGGAGCGCAGCCTCGGCGGCATCCGCGACATGCAGAAGGTGCCCAGCGCCGTCTGGATCGTGGACACCAAGAAGGAGCACATCGCCGTCGGCGAGGCCCGCAAGCTGAACATCCCGGTCGTCGCGATCCTCGACACCAACTGCGACCCCGACGAGGTCGACTACAAGATCCCGGGCAACGACGACGCCATCCGCAGCGCCGCGCTGCTGACCCGCGTCATCGCCGACGCCGTGGCCGAGGGCCTCATGGCCCGGTCGGCCGCGCAGGCCAACGCCGGCCGTGAGGACGGCGGCCAGCAGGCCATCGGTGGCGACGAGCCGCTGGCCGACTGGGAGCGCGAGCTGCTCACCGGCCAGCAGGGCGACGCCGCCGGCGCCGAGGCCACCCCGCTGCCGGAGACCCCGGCCGAGCCCCCGGCCGTGACCGCCGAGGAGATCGCCCCGGTCGAGGGCGTCCCCGCCACCGGCGGCACGGACACCGGCACCCAGGGCGCCCAGAACGGCTGACGCGGCCCCCCGTCCTCCTCACCTCCGCGCATGCTCGGGGTGGGAGGGCGGGGCCGCGCGTCCCACACCGAACGAGACTCCGAGGAAGAGGCATGGCTGACTTCACCGCGGCCGACGTCAAGCGTCTCCGCGACGCCACCGGCGCCGGCATGATGGACTGCAAGAAGGCGCTCACCGAGGCCGACGGCGACTACGACAAGGCCGTCGAGTTCCTGCGCGTCAAGGGCGCCAAGGACGTCGGCAAGCGCCTCGAGCGCTCGACGACCAACGGTGTCGTCGTCAGCAAGGACGGCGCGCTGCTCGAGCTCGACTGCGAGACCGACTTCGTCGCCAAGAACGCGGACTTCGTCGCGCTGGCCGAGCGCCTGCTGGACGTCGTCCTCGAGCGCAAGCCGGCCGACGTCGACGCGCTGCTCGCCACCGAGGTGGACGGCCAGACCGTCGCCGCCCTGGTCGAGGGCGAGTCGGCCCGCATCGGCGAGAAGCTGGTGCTGAGCCGGTTCGCGGTCTTCGACGGCCAGACCGCCACGTACCTGCACAAGCGGGCCACCGACCTGCCCCCGGCGATCGGTGTCGCGGTGCAGTACAGCGGCGGCAGCGAGGACGCCGCGCGCAGCCTGGCGATGCACATCGCCGCGGCCCGCCCGCGCTACCTCAGCCGCGACGAGGTCCCGGCCGAGGCGGTCGAGACCGAGCGTCGCGTGGCCGAGCAGACGGCCAAGGAGGAGGGCAAGCCCGAGCAGGCGATCACCAAGATCGTCGAGGGTCGGGTCAACGCCTACTACAAGGACTTCGTCCTGCTCGAGCAGCCGTCGATCACCGAGCCCAAGCGCACGGTGAAGCAGATCGTCGACGAGGCCGGCCTGACCGTGGAGCGGTTCGCCCGCTTCGAGGTCGGCCAGCAGTAGGAGGACCACCCTTCCCCCACGCCTCGTAGGAAGACCCCGTCCTCCCCACCCTGCGCACGCTCGGGGTGGGACCCGGGACGGGGCTGGCGGGTTCCTGAAGGGTGGCCGGTTCCAGCACGTCACCGGCCCCGTCCCGCACCAGGGACGGGGCCGGTGGCGTGTCCGGGTACCGGTGCGGGGACCCCTGCCCGCGAGCTGCCGCACGCGCCGTGCGGCAGGATCAGGGGAACGACGCCGAGCGAGGGAAGAACCGTTGACCGACACCGCCGCGCCGCAGCACACCGCGCCCCTGTCCGCCCCGACCGCCTTCGAGCCCGCGGACGGCGCGGGCTACAAGCGGGTCCTCCTCAAGCTCTCCGGGGAGGCCTTCGGCGGCGGCAAGGTCGGCGTCGACTCGGGGATCGTGCAGGACATCGCCACCCAGCTGGCCGACGTCGTCCACGGCGGCACCCAGGTCGCCGTGGTGGTCGGCGGGGGCAACTTCTTCCGCGGCGCCGAGCTGTCCCAGGCCGGCATGGACCGCCGGCACGCCGACTACATGGGCATGCTCGGCACGGTCATGAACTGCCTGGCGCTGCAGGCCTTCTGCGAGCAGGTCGGCCTGGAGACGCGGGTGCAGACGGCGATCGAGATGGGGCAGGTCGCCGAGCCCTACATCCCGCGCAAGGCGGTGCGGCACCTGCAGAAGGGCCGGCTGGTCATCTTCGGTGCCGGCGCCGGCATGCCGTACTTCTCGACCGACACGGTGGCCGCGCAGCGTGCTCTGGAGATCGGCTGCCAGGTGCTGCTCATGGCCAAGAACGGGGTGGACGGCGTCTACGACGACGACCCCCGCACCAATTCCGACGCCGTGATGTACGAGGACCTGGACTACGCCACGGTGCTGGCCAAGCAGCTGAAGGTGGCCGATGCGACGGCCATCAGCCTCTGCATGGACAACAGCATGCCGATCGTGGTCTTCAACCTGCTGCGCGACGGCAACATCGCCCGTGCGGTGGCAGGTGAGAGGATCGGGACGCTGATCAGCGACCCGGCCTGAGCGCCGCGTCGGCCAGCCCGCAGACCCGCACCCGCGGCGGAGCACTCCGCCGCACCAGGAGGAGAGACCCGTGATCGACGACACCCTGCTCGACGCCGAGGAGCGGATGGACAAGGCCCTGTCGGTCGCGCGCGAGGACCTCGGCTCGGTGCGCACCGGGCGCGCCGCCCCGTCGATGTTCAACAAGGTCCTGGTCGACTACTACGGCGCCCCGACGCCGGTGCCGCAGATGTCGTCCATCACCGTGCCCGAGGCGCGCATGGCGGTCATCAAGCCCTACGACACCGGCCAGCTGTCGGCGATCGAGAAGGCGATCCGCGACAGCGACCTCGGCGTCAACCCGACCAACGACGGCCAGATCATCCGGGTGGTGTTCCCGCAGCTGACCGAGGAGCGCCGCCGCGACCTGGTCAAGCAGGCCCGCGCCAAGGGCGAGGACGCCAAGGTGGCCATCCGCAACGTGCGCCGCCGGGCCAAGGAGGAGCTCGACCGCATCGCCAAGGACGGCGAGGCGGGGGAGGACGAGGTGCGCCGGGCGGAGAAGGAGCTCGACGACCTCACCGCCAAGCACGTGCACGGCATCGACGACGCGGTCAAGAACAAGGAGTCCGAGCTCCTCGAGGTCTGAGCCGGCCGGACCCCCGCCATGACCCCCGACCACGACACCGGGCCGATCCCCGCCGTCGGCCGGCGCCCGGCACCGCCTCCGCAGGCCCTGCCGCGGACGCGGACCGACCTGCGCACCGCGCCGCTGCCCGTGCAGCCGCCGGCGACCCCGGAGCCGTCGCCGCGGGAGCCGAGGACGGCGGAGGTCGAGGTCCCCACGTCGACGACCGAGTCCGTGGGCCCGGACCTGGTGCACCCGCCCGCGAAGAAGCCGGGGCGGGCGGGGCGCGACATGGTCGCCGCCGTCGGCGTCGGTGCGGGCCTGGGCGCGCTCATCCTGGTCTCGCTGCTGGTCTACCGGGCGGCGTTCCTGCTGGTCCTGCTGGTCGCCATCCTGGTCGGCGTCGTCGAGCTGACCCGGGCGCTGCGGGCGGGGGACGTGCACGCACCCCTGGTACCGGTCCTCGCCGGCGCCGTGGCGATGCTCGCCCTGGCGTGGACCCGGGGCGCCTCCGGCCTGGTCGTGGCGTTCCTGCTCACGGTGCTCGCCGTCCTGCTGTGGCGGCTCGGGAGCGGCCCGGAGGGCTACCTGCGGGACGCCTCGGCCGGCGTCCTGGTCGCGCTGTACGTGCCGCTGCTGGCCGGGTTCTGCGTCCTGCTCCTGGTGCCCGACGACGGCGCCGCCCGGGTGCTGGCGTTCATCGCGACGGTCGTCGGCAACGACGTCGGCGGCTTCGCCGCGGGCGTGCTGTTCGGCAAGCACCCGATGGCGCCCTCGGTCAGCCCCAAGAAGTCGTGGGAGGGGATGGCCGGCTCCGTCCTCGCCTGCGTCCTGGTCGCCACCCCCGTCGTGACGCTCGCACTCGGCGGTCCGTGGTGGGGCGGCGTGCTGTTCGGCGTCGCCCTCGCGGTCAGCGCCACCGCCGGCGACCTCGGGGAGTCGCTCATCAAGCGCGACCTGGGCATCAAGGACATGGGCAACCTGCTGCCCGGCCACGGCGGGATCATGGACCGGCTGGACTCGCTGCTGCCCTCCGCGGCCGTGGCCTACCTGCTGCTCTCGGTGGTCGCGCCCACCTGAGCGGAGACCTCCCAGGTCGACCCGACCGGGACGAAGCCGCGCCGGGCGTACCAGCGATGGGGCCAGTCGGTGGGGTCTGCCTCCAGCACCACGAGGTCGCAGCCGGCGGCCGCGGCGCGGTCCAACGCGGCGGCCAGGACGGCGTCCCCGTGACCCCGTCCCCGCGCCGCGGGGTCGGTGGCCAGCGACTCGAACGCGGCGGTCGCCCCGTCGACGCGCAGCTGACCGGCCGACACCACCCGGCCCTCCTCCCGGACGGCGAGGTCGGTCACCGCGACCACCCGGTCGTTGCGGTCTTCCCGGCCCACCAGCTGCGCCACCACCTCGTCCAGGTCGGCCTCGGACGCCGGCAGGTCGCGGCGCCACGAGCGCTCCCACAGGTCGTGCACCTCCCGCTGGTCGACCGCCTCGGCGCGGCGGCCGGGCGGGAGCGGCGTGGCGGGCCGGGCCATCACCAGCAGCTCCTCGGCCCGCCACCCCCGGCCGGCCAGGTCCCCGGCGGTCTCGTCCGCGCCCGCCCAGGTCAGCGACGCGGCCAGGTGCGGCCAGCCCGCGTCGGCGGCGACCGCGGCGGTGGCCGCGGCCACGTCGTCGGCGTCCACCGGCTCGGTGAGCAGGAGCCGGTTGTCGTCCCGCGAGTACCGGAAGCGCGGGTCCAGCACGGCGACGCCCCCGGGGACGTCGCGCACCTCGGCCGCCCGCCGGGTCCGCACGGAGAGGGCGAGCGCGAGGGCGCGGCCCAGTGCGTCGTCCGGACGGGGGAGGACCGGCTCGGCGGGCGGCCGGTACGGGACGACGGCGACGACGGCGCTCGTGGGCAGCGGGCCGTGCAGACGAGGGACCCCGTCCTCCCCACCCTGCGCGAGCTCAGGGCGGGCCCGGGGACAGGGCCGGCTTCCTGGTCCCCGGCGCACCGGGTCGGTCAGCCGCGCCGGGTCGACGACGAGCAGCACGAGGTCCCGCCGTCCGGGGAACAGCCGCGCGGCCGGCAGGTGCACCTGCCCGGGGGTGGACAGGTGCACGAACCCCTGCTGCGTCAGGGACGGCGGGCGCAGCGCCCCGTCGTCGAGGGCCGCGCGCCAGGCCGCCGGTTCGACCAGGTGGACCAGCACGCTCACGCGGCCGGCGCGGGCAGCGGGGGGTCGGGGTCGATGCCACGGGCCCGCAGCGCCGACTCGACCGCCTCGCACACGGCGCGCACCACGGCCACCCGCGCCCACCGCTTGTCGTCGGCGGGGATGACGTGCCACGGGGCGACGGCGGTGGAGGTGCGCTCCAGCATCTCCTCGACGGCGGCCTCGTACTCCTCCCGCTTGCCCCGGTTGCGCCAGTCCTCGTCGGTGAGCTTCCACGCCCGGTAGGGGTCGTCGCGGCGGGACTCGAAGCGGCGCAGCTGCTCCTCCGGGGAGACGTGCATCCAGAACTTCACGATGGTCATGCCCTCGGCGGCGAGCGTGTCCTCGAGGTCGACGATCTCCGCGTAGGCCCGCCGCCACTGCTCCTCGGTGGCGAAGCCCTCCACCCGCTCGACCAGCACCCGGCCGTACCAGGTGCGGTCGAGCACGGCCATGCCGCCCCAGCCAGGCAGCACCGGCCAGAAGCGCCACAGGAAGTGGTGCCGCTTCTCGTCGAAGGTGGGGGCGGCGAACTGGGCGACCCGGACGTGCCGGGGGTCCAGCTGCTCGACCAGCCGCTTGATCGCCCCACCCTTGCCCGAGGCGTCCCAGCCCTCGAAGAGCACGCACAGCGGCGGGCCCAGCTCCCCGGAGCCGATCTGCCCGCCGAGCAGCAGGCGCAGGTGCACCAGCCGCTCCTGGGCGGCGGCCAGCTGCTGCTTGGCCTCCTTCTTGGACAGCCGCACGGACAGGTCGACCTCGGCGAGACGGCTCATGCCCGGAGCCTGGCGGTTGTCACCCGCGGTGTCATCCCGAGCGCCCGACGGCCGTGATCATCGGCGGGTGGTCGGCCCGGTCGGCGTGTCGTACGCCCACCTGTCGATGGTCACGGCGGCGCAGTCCCGTGCTGGCGGATCCAGGCGTGCATCGCGATGCCCGCTGCGACGCCCGCGTTGATCGAGCGGGTGGAGCCGAACTGGGCGATGGACAGGACGCCGTCCGCGGCGTCGCGCGCCTCCGCCGACAGGCCGGTGCCCTCCTGGCCGAACAGCAGCACGCAGGCGCGGGGCAGCGGCTCGGTCTCCAGCGGGCGCGCGCCGGGCAGGTTGTCGACGGCGAGCAGCGGCAGCCCCTCGGACCGCGCCCACGCGACGAGCTCCGCGACGTCGGCGTGGTGGCGCACGTGCTGGTAGCGGTCGGTCACCATCGCACCCCGGCGGTTCCAGCGCCGCCGTCCGACGATGTGGACGGCCTCGGCGAGGAACGCGTTCGCCGTCCGCACGACCGTGCCGATGTTCAGGTCGTGCCGCCAGTTCTCGATGGCGACGTGGAAGGGGTGCCGGCGGGTGTCGAGGTCGGCGACGATCGCCTCGACGGTCCAGTAGCGGTACCGGTCGACGACGTTGCGCCGGTCGCCGGCGGCGAGCAGTTCGGGGTCGTACCGGGGGTCCTCCGGCCACGGGCCGTCCCAGGGGCCGACCCCGACGGTGTCGAGCGGGGTGGGTCCGCTCGCCGCCTCGGTCACCCGGCCGACGCTAGCTGGCCGCGCCGGGCCCCCGCCGCGGGCGGTGTGGGCAGCCTCGCGGCGGGTCCCCGTCGCGCCTCCGGGAACCGGCCCGTCGCGTCCGCGACCATGATCTCGCTCCTTTGCGTGAGTTCCCGATGACGGTGAGTGGCTGGAGGTGTGATGACGGCAGGGCAGGACGACGGGGGATCGATCGACCCCGGGCCGACCGGCACCTCGCCGGGTGCCGTCGGGCCACCGGCCGACGAGGCGCCGCCGGCCGACGACTGGGAGCAGGCCTGGCTGCCGGGGTGGGTGACCGGGCCCGGGGCGGACGCCGAGGACACGCTGTCGGACGGCCCCGAGGACAGCGGTCCGGAGGGCCGCGGCGCCGACTGCGCGCCGGGGGCACTCGCCCCCGAGGACGGTGACCCGGAGGACGCCGCACCCGAAGCCAGCGCACCCGAGGACGGCGCACCCGAGGACGGCGATCCGGAGCGTGCCGCGCCCCAGGCGGCCGCCGCCACCCCGAACGCCATCCCGGCCCCGCACCTCGCCGCTGCAGCCGAGACCGTGCGGCCGCGGGTCGTCGTCGCCCCGCGCGTGCGGCCCCGGCGCCGGGCGGCGACCGCCGTGGCGGTCGGCCTGCTCGCCGCCGGCGGCATCGCGGGCGCCGTCCTGCTGGCCGGGTCCTCCTCCGACCCGGTCCCGAGCGCGGACGTGCAGTCGTCACCGGGTGTGGTCGCCGCACCCGCCCTGCCCACTCCCACGAGCACGCCGCCCGGGACCACCGACGCCGTCCCGGCCGCCCCGACGACCAGCGCCGCGGTGTCGACCACGCCCGTGCCGACCACCCCGGTGCAGGAGCTCCGCGCGGACCCCGCTCCGGTGCGCGCCCCCAGGCCGCCCGCCCCCTCCCCGGTGACCGTGCCGGCCCCGGAGGCGTCGCCGTCCGTGGCCGTCCCGCCGGTGCTCCCCGAGACGCCGGCCGCGGCCCCGGGAGGCCAGCCACCGGACCCCGCCGCCGGCCAGGTGCCGACCGGTGGGTCGGCGCCTCCGCCGCCCCCGGCGCCGACACCCACCCCGACCCCGACGGCCACCCCGACCCCTACGCCCACCGCGACACCCGGCCCGACGTCGACGCCGGCGCCGACCACGACCGACGTCCCGACGCCGGACCCGGACGGTGACACCCCGGACGTGGTCCCCGAGACGCCGGCGACCACCGATCCGGTGCCCGACGAGCAGGTGTCCTGAGCGAGGGACCTCACCCGCGGAGCGGCGCACGCACCGGTGCGGGATGGGACCATGGAGGGCGCCATGACTGCCCTCCCCCTGGTCTTCGACGCCCCCCGCCGGGGCAAGCCGCCGCGCCACCTGGCCGACCTCACCCGTGAGGAGGCCCGCGCCGCGGTCGCCGAACTCGGCCAGCCCGCCTTCCGCGCCGACCAGCTCGCCCGGCACTTCTACCGGGGGGTGACCGACCCGGCGCAGATGACCGACCTGCCGGCCGCGGTCCGCGAGGAGCTCAGCGGTGCACTGCTGCCCGGGCTGCTCACGCCGGTGCGGACGCTGAGCGCCGACGGCGGCCGCACCCGCAAGACGCTGTGGCGGCTGCACGACGGCGCGCTGGTGGAGAGCGTGCTCATGCGCTACCCGGACCGGGCCACCGTCTGCATCTCCAGCCAGGCCGGCTGCGGCATGGCCTGCCCCTTCTGCGCCACCGGCCAGAACGGGCTGACCCGCAACCTCTCGGCCGCGGAGATCATCGGCCAGGCGGTCGCCGCCGCCGCCGCGATGGCCAACGGCGAGGTCACCGGCGGGCCGGGCCGGCTGTCCAACGTCGTCTTCATGGGCATGGGCGAGCCGCTGGCCAACTACGCCCGGGTCCGCAAGACCCTCGACGCGCTGGTGACGCCGGCGCCGCACGGGCTGGGCCTGTCCCAGCGCTCGGTGACCGTCTCCACGGTCGGCGTCGTCCCGGCCATCCGGCGGCTCACCGAGGAGGGGCTGCACGTCACGCTCGCGGTCAGCCTGCACGCTCCCGACGACGAGCTGCGCGACACGCTGGTGCCGATCAACACGCGGTGGAAGGTGCAGGAGGTCGTCGACGCCGCCGACGCCTACGCCGAGCGCACCGGCCGCCGGTACTCGGTGGAGTACGCGCTCATCCGGGACGTCAACGACCAGCCGGAACGCGCCGACCTGCTGGGCCGGCTGCTCGCCGACCGGCGGGCGCACGTCAACCTCATCCCGCTGAACCCGACGCCGGGCAGCCGCTGGGACGCCAGCCCGCTGCCGGCGCAGCGGGAGTTCGTCGCCCGGCTGCGTGCGCAGGGCGTCCCGACGACGGTCCGCGACACCCGCGGGCAGGACATCGACGGCGCCTGCGGGCAGCTGGCCGCGGCCGACCGGGTGGCCGGCGTCCCGGCCGTGGCGCTGCCGCAGCCGTCCCTCGAGCCGCCGGTGGAGCTGGGCGCCGAGGCGGACGGGTGACGTCCGAGGCGCCGGCGGCCGAGGCGCACGAGCACAGCCACGCCGACGTCTCCGGCGGGTGGCTGCGGGCCGCCGTCTTCGGCGCCATGGACGGGCTGGTCACCAACACCGCGCTCGTCGCCGGGGTCGGCGGCGGAGGCGCCTCCTCCCGCGCGATCGTGCTCTCCGGCGTGGCCAGCCTGGTCGCCGGCGCGATCTCCATGGCGCTGGGGGAGTACACCTCGGTGCGGACGCAGAACGAGCAGCTCGACCTCGAGGTGGAGAAGGAGCGCCGCGAGCTCGAGCGCAACCCGCGCGGCGAGCTCGCCGAGCTGGTGCAGATGCTCCGCGCCCGCGGTGTCGACGCCGACCTCGCCCAGCGGGTCGCCGTCCAGCTGCACCGCGACCCCGACACCGCGCTCCGGTTGCACGTGGTCGCCGAGCTGGGGCTCAACCCGGCCGACAAGCCCTCGCCGTGGACGGCGGCGGTCTCCTCGTTCGTCACGTTCGCCACCGGGGCGGTGGTCCCGTTGCTGCCCTACCTGCTCGGGTTCTCCGTGCTCGCCGCCGCTCTCGTCTGCGGTGCCGTGGGCCTGGCCGCGGCCGGCGCGCTGTCGTCGCGCTTCACGCCGCGGCCCTGGTGGTACGCCGCCCTGCGCCAGCTGCTCTTCGGCGCGGCCGCGGCCGGGCTGACCTACGGGGTCGGGGTCGCCATCGGCGTCGGGGTCAGCTGACCCCTCCCTCCCGGCAGGACAGTCCGGCCGCGGCGACGGCGGCCGTGGTGTCGGCCGTGGGGAGCCGCGCCGGCGTCCCGCCCAGCGGCTCCCCGGCCGACAGGACGGTCACCGGGCCGAGGTCGGCGCGGGCCAGGGCCAGCAGGTCGGTCGCGGAGGTCCCCGGGTCGACGGCGACCGCGCCCGAGGCGGCCCAGGCCAGGGACTGCAGCCGCGCCGGCCGCGACCAGGCCGCGCGCACCTGGTCCACCAGACCGGCGAGGACGGCGCCGGCGGTGTCGGCGCGCCCGTCCGGGTCGACCGGTGCGGGCACCCAGGTGCCGTCCACCCGGTGCTCGGGGTGCCGCGAGCGGACGAGGGCCAGCGCCGTGGCGCCGTCCACGTGCCGCCGGCCGGCCCGGGTCAGCAGCAGGCCGGCCGGCTCGTCCCGCACGGGCGCGGGGACGTCGACGTCCAGGCCACCCACGGCGTCGACCACCGCGGCGAACCCGGCCAGGTCGACGGTGACCAGGTGGTCGGTGGGGATGCCGAGCCCGCACAGTGCCGCGACCGTGGCCCGTGGCCCGTCCAGCCAGGTCGAGGCGAGGCGCTCGCCGGTGCGGCCGGAGACGACCAGCAGGTCGCGCGGCACCGACAGCGCCGTGGTGCCGGCATCGGTCTGGTGGACGACGACCACCACGTCGGCGCGGGCGCCGGGGACGTCCGCGGCGGTGCCGAAGTCGGCCGGGTCGGCGCCGGGGGGCAGCTGTTCCCGGGAGTCCAGGCCGACCAGCACCCAGGTGCGGCCGTCGGCGTCGTCCGCGGCGAGGTCGACGGCGAGTTCGCCGACGCGGCCGGTGAGCAGCGCGACGTCGGCGCCGACCGCGACCAGCAGCAGGGCGAGGACGGCGAGGGCGCCCCGGGTCCAGCGCCGCCGTCCCCGGAACGGCCGACGCCGGCCAGGGGAGCCCTGGCCGGCGTCGGGGTGGTGCGCTGCGGTCACGCTCAGACCTGCGAACCCTCCGCGGCCCGGCGGCGGGCGGCGAACACCAGGCCGCCACCCAGCGCCAGGGCACCCACGCCCAGGCCCAGCGGGAGGGCGATGTCGGCGCCGGTGTAGGCCAGGCTCGACGACGACGGGTTCGAGGTGGTGGCGGCCGCGGTCACGGTGAAGGACTCCTGGAAGTAGGTGCCCATGTTGCCCTCGTAGACCAGCGTGTGGTCGCCGGTCGGGGTGCCGGCCGGGACGGTGAAGGAGGCCGTCACGGTGCCGGTGCCGTCGGCGGTGAAGGTGCCGACGGTCTGCGGGGTCGAGTGCAGGGTCACGGTGACGACCTCGCCGGGCTTGAAGCCGGTGAGGACCTTGACGACCTTGCGGCCCGGGGCCGCGCTGTCACCGGTGGCCGAGCCCTCGTCCGGGCTGGCGACACCCGGGGTGTTGGCCTGCGTGCCCCGGACCACGTAGGTCGGTGCGGTCGTGGCGGGGGGCGCGGCGGTGGTCGGGGTCGGGGTGGTCGTGGTGGGGGTCTCCGTCACGGGGGTGGAGGTCCCGGACGACACGCTGACCGTGATCTCCGGGTACTCCACCGGCTCGCCGGCGTAGGAGGTGGCGCAGGCGGCGTAGAGCGAGTGCGTCCCGGTGGTCCCGGCCGGGAACGAGACCGCCGTCGACCAGGAGCCGTCCTCGGCCGGCTCGGCCAGGAAGACGCCCGTGGGCTCGGCCGCCTCGAAGTCCGCCAGGTCGGTGACGACGACGGCGAACGCCACCCAGTCGGGGTTCTGGGCGTCGTCGGCGACGCAGCCGGTCCCGCTGACCTGGAACGGCGCACCGGCCGTCGCGGTCGACGGCGCGGTGGGGGTGGTCAGGGGCGCCGCGAGTGCGGCAGGGGCGAGCAGCAGGCCGGTGGCCACGGTGGTGGCGGTCAGCCCGGTCAGGGTCGCGGCGCGGGTGGTGGTGCGGGGCATCGTGGCTCTCCGGTCACGGTCAGGGGCCCGGCACTCCGGACCTCTCTGCCCTCCCATCGGCTGTGATCGTCCCGGACTGGAGGGGAGAGGTGGGTCACCTGGTCTCGGAAGGGCAACGATCCGTCCCACCCGTTCCCCGCACGGACGACGAGAGGCCCGCCCCCTGCGGCAGGGGACGGGCCTCTCGAGGTCTGCGCTACTTGGCGCGCCAGGCGTTCCGGCGGCGGCGCCAGTCCACCAGCAGGATCAGCACCATCAGCGCGGCGATGGTCACGACCCAGATGTCCTCGACGCGGCCCTCGTGGTTGCCGATGAGGTAGGAGAGCATGAACAGGGTCGCGATGACCGCGCCCACGCGGCCCCACCTGCCGGTCTCGCCGTGCCAGCCCCAGTCCTCCGGGCGCTCGTGCTCGACCGGGTGGGCGTCGGCCCGGACGACGGCCTCCTCGCGCCCGGGCTGGTTGACCCGCCCCGTCGCCGGGTGGTCCACGGAGATCCGCTCGCGGTGGGTCTGCTCGCTCACACCGACATCCTGCCAGCCCGCCGGAGGAGCCACCCACCGAGGGAGGGACGGCGCGTCGGGGGAGGATGCGGGCCGTGGACGGCGTGCGCGAGGTGACGGTGCTGGGCTCCACCGGGTCGATCGGCCGCCAGGCGATCGCGGTGGCCCAGCAGAACCCGGACCGGCTGCGGATCACCGGCCTGGCGGCCGGGGGCGGGGACGTCGCCCGGCTGGCCGAGCAGGCGCTCTCCCTCGGCGTCCGCACCGTCGCCGTCGCCCGCGCGACCGCCGCCCAGGACCTCCAGCTGGCCTTCTACGCCGCGGCGTCCCAGCGCGGCTGGTCCCGGGGCGAGTACGCGCTGCCGGAGATCCTCGCCGGGCCGCGGGCGGCCGAGGAGCTGGCCGCCCGCCCCGCGGACGTCGTCCTCAACGGCATCACCGGGTCGATCGGGCTGCGTCCCACGCTCTCGGCGCTGCGGGCCGGTCGCACGGTCGCGCTGGCCAACAAGGAGTCGCTGGTGGCCGGCGGGGAGCTGGTGACCGCGGCGGCGGCGCCGGGGCAGCTGGTGCCGGTCGACTCCGAGCACTCGGCGCTGGCCCAGTGCCTGCGCGGCGGCACCCGCGGCGAGGTGGCCCGGCTGGTGCTCACCGCCAGCGGCGGACCGTTCCGCGGGCGCACCGCCGCCGAGCTGGCCGACGTCACCGTCGAGCAGGCACTGGCGCACCCGACGTGGGCGATGGGCCCGGTCGTCACGATCAACTCCGCGACCCTGGTGAACAAGGGCCTGGAGCTCATCGAGGCGCACCTGCTGTTCGACGTCCCCCTCGCCGACATCGACGTCGTCGTGCACCCGCAGTCGATCGTGCACTCGATGGTGACCTTCGCCGACGGCGCCACCATCGCCCAGGCCAGCCCGCCGGACATGCGGCTGCCGATCGCGCTGGCCCTCGCCTGGCCCGACCGGCTGCCGCACGTGCAGCCGGCCCTGGACTGGTCGGCGGCGAGCAGCTGGGAGTTCGCGCCGCTGGACGACGAGGCGTTCCCCGCGGTCGGGCTGGCCCGCTCCGCCGGCGAGGCGGGCGGCGTGGCCCCGGCGGTCTACAACGCGGCCAACGAGGAGGCGGTCGCGGCCTTCCTCGCGGGTCGGCTGCCGTTCCGGGGCATCGTCGACCTCGTCGCGCGTACCCTCGACGACGCGCCGGACCTCGGCGCCCCCACCTGCGTCGAGGACGTCCTGGCGGCGGAGGGGTGGGCCCGGCAGCATGCCGGGAGCGTGATCGCCGGAGGCTGAGCTGAGCGGGTTGCTGCTGACCGTCCTCGGGATCGTCGCCTTCGGGGCCGGGCTGCTCTTCTCGATCGCCTTCCACGAGTACGGGCACTTCTTCTGGGCCCGGAAGTTCGGCATGCGGGTGCCGCAGTTCATGGTCGGCTTCGGCCCGACGGTCTTCTCCCGCACCCGCGGTGAGACCGAGTACGGCATCAAGGCCGTCCCGCTCGGCGGCTACATCCGCATCATCGGCATGATCCCGCCGGCCGAGGAGAACGAGAGCACGCGGGCCACCCGGATGCGCTCGTTCATCGCCGAGGTGCGTGGCGCGGCCCTCGACGACGTCCGCCCCGGCGACGAGGGCCGGGTGTTCTACGCCAAGCCCTGGTGGCAGCGGGTCATCGTGATGTTCGCCGGCCCGTTCCACAACCTGGTGCTGGCGGTGCTGCTCTTCACGGTGCTGCTGACCGTCGTCGGCACCGGCGTGCTGACCACGACGGTGCGCACCGTCCCCGCCTGCGTGCTGCCCGCCACCGCCATCTCCCAGGCCCAGACCGGCGCCGACCCGTGCACGGTGCCGATCGACCCGTCCGGGCGGACCTGCGAGGAGGGGACGCCGGGGTGCGCGCTGCCCCAGCAGAGCCCCGCCGCGGCCGCCGGCCTGCGCCCCGGCGACACGATCGTCGCGATCGACGGGAAGCCGCTGGAACCGACCGCGTACGACAGCTGGACGACGGTGCAGGAGGCGATCCGCACCAGCCCCGGGCAGCCGCTGGACCTCACCATCGAGCGGGACGGCGCCCGGCAGCAGCTCACCGTGACGCCGATCCCCAACACCGTCTACGCGGATCCGACCGACCCCACCGAGGGGACGACGACCGCCGGCTACCTCGGGGTCTCGCCGAGCGGCGTGCTGGCCCGGCAGGACCTCGCGGACGTACCCGCCTACTTCGGCACCATCGTGGTCAACGCCGTCGAGCGGCTGGTCGAGATCCCCGAGCGCATCCCGCAGCTGTTCCGCGCGGCGTTCCTGGGGGAGGAGCGCGACCCCAACGGCCCGATCGGCGTCGTCGGCGTCGGGCGCATCTCCGGTGAGGTGTTCTCGATCCCGGAGCTGACCACCATGGAGAAGGTCAGCACGTTCCTGCAGCTGCTGGCCAGCATCAACCTGGTGCTGTTCCTGTTCAACCTGCTGCCGATCTACCCGCTCGACGGCGGGCACGTGGCGGGCGCGCTGTACGAGAAGGCGCGCTCGGTCGTCGCCCGGCTGCGCGGTCGGCCGGACCCGGGCCCGTTCGACATCGCCCGGCTGATGCCGGTGGCCTACGTCGTGGCCGGCCTCTTCGTCGTCCTCTCGGGCCTGCTGCTGATCGCCGACATCGTCAACCCGATCACACTGCAGTAGGCATCCCCGCCGCTCGCGGCGCCGACCTGCAGGTGGTGGGGATACTGGGGCACATGGCGATCCCCGTCGGTCTCGGCATGCCCGCAGCACCCCCGCCCGTCCTCGCCCCCCGGCGCAAGACCCGTCAGCTCGACGTCGGTGGCGTCGGGGTCGGCAGCGACCACCCGGTCAGCGTGCAGTCGATGACGACGACCAAGACCGCCGACATCAACGCCACGCTGCAGCAGATCGCCGAGCTGACCGCCTCCGGCTGCCAGATCGTGCGGGTGGCGGTGCCCGACACCGACGACGCCGAGGCGCTGCCGATCATCGCGAAGAAGTCGCAGATCCCGGTCATCGCCGACATCCACTTCCAGCCGCGCTACGTGTTCGCCGCGATCGACGCCGGCTGCGCCGCCGTGCGGGTGAACCCGGGCAACATCAAGAAGTTCGACGACAAGGTCGGCGAGATCGCCAAGGCGGCCAAGGGCGCCGGCATCCCGATCCGGATCGGCGTCAACGCCGGGTCGCTGGACAAGCGGCTGCTGGCCAAGTACGGCAAGGCCACGCCCGAGGCGCTGGTCGAGTCGGCGCTGTGGGAGTGCTCGCTGTTCGAGGAGCACGACTTCCGCGACATCAAGATCTCGGTGAAGCACAACGACCCGGTGGTCATGGTGCGCGCCTACGAGCTGCTGGCCGCGCAGTGCGACTACCCGCTGCACCTCGGGGTCACCGAGGCCGGCCCCGCGTTCCAGGGCACCATCAAGTCCGCGGTCGCCTTCGGTGCGCTGCTCTCCCAGGGCATCGGCGACACGATCCGCGTGTCCCTGTCGGCCCCGCCGGCCGAGGAGGTCAAGGTCGGCACCCAGATCCTCGAGTCGCTCAACCTGCGCCAGCGCGGCCTGGAGATCGTCAGCTGCCCGTCGTGCGGTCGCGCCCAGGTCGACGTCTACACGCTGGCCGACGAGGTGACCGCCGGGCTGGAGGGCATGGAGGTGCCGCTGCGCGTCGCGGTGATGGGCTGCGTCGTCAACGGCCCGGGGGAGGCCCGCGAGGCCGACCTGGGCGTGGCCTCCGGCAACGGCAAGGGGCAGATCTTCGTCAAGGGCGAGGTCATCAAGACCGTCCCGGAGTCGCAGATCGTGGAGACCCTCATCGAGGAGGCTCTTCGACTGGCCGGGGAGATGCGCCCGTCCGGTGAGCAGGTCGACGAGGGCACCCCCTCCGGCCCGCCCGTCGTCACCGTCGGCTGACCGGTCCGGTGCTGCGCACGCCGACCGCGCGGGTCCTCGACGAGACCGACGAACCCGCCGTCCGGTCCCTGCTCGCCACCGACCCGGTGGCCGCGTGCGTCATCGCCGGGCGCGTGGAGGCCGCCGGCACCGCGGCCTCGGCCCTCGGCGCCCCGCTGTGGGGCCTGGACAGCGGCCGCTCGCTGGACGCCGTCTGCCTGGCGGGGGCCAACCTGATCCCCTTCGCCCTCCCCGGTGCGGAGCAGGCGGCGGCGACCGCCTTCGCCGACCGGGCCCGCCGGACGGGCCGGCGCTGCTCGACCATCGTCGGCCCCGCGGCGTCGGTGGACCCGCTGTGGGAGCTGCTGGCACCCACGTGGGGCCCGGCCCGCGACCACCGGCCCCGCCAGCCGCTGCTGGCCATCGAGGGACCGCCCGCGCTCGCCCCGGAGCCGCGGGTGCGACCGGTCCGCCCCGCGGAGCTCGACGTCCTGCTCCCGGCGGCGGTGGCGATGTTCACCGAGGAGGTCGGGGTCAGCCCGCTGCGGGTGGACGGCGGCGCCGGCTACCGGGCGCGGGTGGCCGACCTGGTCCGCGCCGGGCAGTCGCTGGCGTGGATCGAGGGCGGCGAGGTGCTGTTCAAGGCCGAGATCGGCGCGGTGTCCCGCAGCGTCTGCCAGGTCCAGGGCGTGTGGGTCACCCCCGCCCACCGCGGCCGCGGCATCGGGACCGCAGGCATGGCGGCCGTGGTCGACTACGCCCGCACCGCGATCGCGCCGGTGGTCAGCCTCTACGTCAACGACTACAACGGCCCGGCCCGCGCCGCCTACGCCCGGGTCGGGTTCCACGAGGTCGGGCGCTTCGCCAGCGTCCTGTTCTGAGAGAGGACCCCCTTGCCCCCCGTCCCCCGCAGGCTCGCGGCGGGACCCTGCACGGGGGGCGGCCTCCCCGGGATCGGCGGTCTCGTCTGGAACGCTGTCTGCCCGTGCGCACACGTCGGGGAACGGTCCTGGGGTCCACGTTCACGCTGCTCGCCGTGCCGGTGCTGGTGGGCTGCTCCGGCGACGCCGAGGACGACGTCCGCGCCGCGGCCGAGGCGTTCCTGGCCGACTGGTCTGCCGGGGACACCGCGGCCGCCGCCGGCGCGACCACCGACCCGGAGGCCGCGACCGCGCTGCTCGAGCAGACCGCGAGCGACCTCCCGCGAGCCGGGCTCAGCGCCGAGGTCGGCCAGGTCTCGGTCGAGGACGGCACGGCCACCGTCGGCTGGACCGCCACCTGGGACCTCGCCGCCGCCCCCGACTGGAGCTACCCCGCCACCCTGCGGCTGCAGGAGGCCGAGGAGGGCTGGGACGTCGTGGCCGAGCCGACCCTCGTGCACCCGGAGCTGGCGGAGGGCCAGCGACTGCGGCTGGAACGCGAGCTGCCCGAGCGCGCGGCCGTCACCGACGCGGCCGGCCAGCCGCTGTTCACCCCCGCCGAGGTGGTCAACGTCGGCGTCGACCCGGGTCAGGTCACCGACCTGCCGGCGCTGGCCGCGGGGCTGTCGGCGGCCACCGGGATCCCCGCCGAGGAGATCGTCGCCGACGTCCAGGCCGCGCCGGCCGGCCAGTTCGTGCCGGTGATCACGCTGCGCCGGCCGGACTTCGAGGCCATCCGCGCGCAGGTCTTCGACCTGCCCGGCGCGGTGTTCCCCACCGACACCCGGCTGCTGGCGCCCACCCCCCGCTTCGCCTCGGCCCTGCTGGGCCGGGTCGGCCCGGCGACCGCCGAGGTGCTGGAGGAGACCGCCGAGGACGGCACACCGGTGTACGCCGCCGGCGACGAGCTCGGCCTCTCCGGACTGCAGCGCGCCCTCCAGGAGCAGCTGACCGGCACACCCGGCTTCACCGTGAGCGTGGTCAGCACCGACGAGGCCACCGGCGACCCCGGCCGGGAGGTCGACGCGGTGCCGCCGGTGCCCGGCGAGCCGGTGCAGACACCGCTGGTGCGCGCGGTGCAGACCGCGGCCGACGCCGCCGTCGCCACCCAGCAGCTGCCGACGCACCTGGTCGTCGTCCGGCCCGGCACGGGCGAGATCGTGGGGGTGTCGTCCAACGAGGCCGCTGCCGCAGGCAACGCGTTCACCGGCCAGTACCCGCCCGGCTCGAGCTTCAAGACGATCAGCGCCACCGCGTTGCTGGCCACCGGCACGCTGACCCCGCAGACGCCGGTGCCGTGCCCGGGCACCTTCGTGGTCGACGGTCGTGAGTTCGAGAACGCCGACCAGTTCGACCTCGGCACCGTCCCGTTCACCGCGGCCTTCGCGCGGTCGTGCAACACGACCTTCATGCAGCAGGGGCTGCAGCTGCCCGACGACGCGCTGGCCACCGCCGCCGCCTCCTACGGCGTCGGCACCGACTGGCAGCTCCCCGTCGACGTGTTCAGCGGCGAGGTGCCGGCCGACAGCACCGGGACGACGAAGGCGGCCGACGCGATCGGGCAGGGCCAGGTGCTCATGAGCCCCGCGCAGCTCGCCCTCGTCGCCGCGGGCGTGGCCGGCGGGACCCCGGCCGTGCCGGTCGAGGTCGTCGGCGCCGAGCCGGCCGGGCAGGTGCCCGCCGGTCCGGACCCGGCGGTGCTCGAGGCGCTGCGGCCGATGATGCGCGAGGTCGTCCTCTCCGGGACGGCGAGCGGCCTGGCCGACCGCGGCGAGGTCTACGGCAAGACCGGCACTGCCGAGTTCGGCACCAACACCCCGCCCGACGCCCACGGCTGGTTCATGGGCTACCAGCTGGCCGGGCCGCAGGGCGACCTGGCCTTCGCCGTCCTCGTCGAGACCGGTCAGTCCAGCAGCGTGGCCGTGGACGTGACCGACGCCTTCCTCGGCGGTCTGGGCGGTTAGCGGACGGGTTCCGGCAACGGTGTGCGGGGAGGCGGGGCCCGGGAACCCGGCTCCCGCGCCCACCGTCCGGCCCGCGCCTCCGTCAGGGCTGGGGCAGGCCGGGGAACGCGCTGGTGACGGGGGTCCGGTCGGCCGCGGCGCGCCACCCGACCGCGCGCACCTCCGCGGCTCCCAGCTCCGCCACCGCGAGCTCGCGGACCGACGCCTCCGCGGCCTGGTCCAGCAGCCGCACCCAGGCCGCGGACACCCCCTCCTCGAGGACGACTGCCAGTGCCGCGGCGTCCACGGCCGTCAGCACCGGGAACGGGAGGGTGTACCCGGCCTCGCGGGGGACCAGGTCGGCGCCACGGGACCCCAGGAGTGCCGCCAGGCGGTCACGGACGTCGCGGTGGGCGACCTCGGCGGCCGCCGCGGGTGCCCGGGCGTCCGGCGGCAGCGCCGCGCCCACCGTGCCGTACCCCCACACGGCGGCGTGCTCGGCGGCCAGCGCCTCGCGCAGTGCCGCGGTCTCGGTGCCCTCGTCGAGGAGCCCGTCGTCAGCCACGTCCGTGCCGCTCCCTCACGCCAGAGCCGCCTCGTGCCCGCGCAGCCCCGCGGCGATCGACCCGAGCAGCGCCGCCCGCGCGCCGGTCTGCCGGGCGCAGGCCGTGGCGTGGGAACCGGCCGCGGTGGCCACCTGCTCGCGCAGCCAGGTCCGCACGTCCCCGCCGGCCGGGGCGGCCGGCGGAGCGGAGGAGGACGCGGCCGGCGACGACGTCGAGGACGGCGCCGCGGCGCGCAGCCGGTCCAGCTGCTCGGTCGCCTGCGCGGCCAGGTCGCTCAGCGCGAGGGCGGGGTCGGCCGTCGTCGCCGCGGCGTAGGCCGCGACCACCGCCTCCTGGACGGCGACCTGGCCGGCCAGCCGGTCGGCCTCCTCCGTGCTCACCGCGGGGGCGCCCGCGGAGCCGGCGGTGCAGCCGGTCGCGAGCAGCGCGAGGCCGGCCGAGGCCGCCAGGAAGGCGCGGCGGGAGCAGCCCGCGGGAGCGGGGGTGGGGAGGGGGGACATCGGCCCCATCCTCGCAGCCGCGCACCCGCACGGCGGGGAGCACTCGGCGGGCGGGTTCCTGCCCGGCCGCCCGGTCTCGGGCCGGACGTGGGAGCGGTAGCCTGACCTTTCGCCCGGTACCGGGCCGACGGCGCGTCCGGCGTCCCCGACGGGCCGCGACGCGGGACGCCGACCACCGTGCGCGTCCGCCGACCGAGCCAGGAGAGGGAGGGAGCCCGTGTCCGCCGCCCCCCGCACCGACCCCGTCGCCACCCGGATGGCCGGACTGGTCGCGCCGGTCGTCGAGGCCGCCGGGTACGACCTCGAAGAACTGGTCGTCACCCCGGCCGGCCGGCGCAGCGTCGTCCGGGTCGTGGTGGACCGGGACGCCGGCGTGACCCTCGACGACGTCGCGGAGGTCAGCCGAGCGGTGTCCGCCGCCCTCGACGAGCACGACGGCGAGTTCGGCAGCGCCCCCTACGTGCTCGAGGTGACCAGCCCCGGGGTCGACCGGCCGCTGACCGAGCCGCGCCACTGGCGGCGCAACACCGGGCGGCTGGTCACCGTCGCCGTGGGCACCGAGGGGTCGGCCGAGCAGGTGACCGCCCGGGTGCTCGAGGTCGACGGCGAGGGGGTGATCCTCGCGGTGGAGGCCACGGGCAAGCCCGGCGCGAAGAAGCGGCCACCCACCCGGCGGCACGTGCGGTGGCAGGAGCTGGGCGCCGGGCGGGTGCAGGTGGAGTTCGGCCGGCCGGTCCCGGGTGGCGGGGACACAGGCACGACGCAGGCCGATCCCGCGGACGACGACGGAGGAGGACAGTGAACATCGACGTGACCGCCCTCAAGGCGGTCGAGCGGGAGAAGGGCATCCCGGCCGACACGGTCATCGAGGCCATCGAGACGGCCCTGGTGACCGCCTACCGGCACGCCGACGGCGCCAGCAAGCACGTGCGGGTGCACGTCGACCGCAAGAGCGGCGAGGTCGCCGTGCTCGCCCAGGAGCTCGGCCCCGACGGCGAGGTGGTCCGCGAGTGGGACGACACCCCCTCGGACTTCGGCCGGATCGCGGCCAGCACCGCCAAGCAGGTCATCGTCCAGCGGCTGCGCGACGCCGAGCACGAGCAGACCTTCGGCGAGTACGCCGGCAAGGAGGGCGACATCGTCAGCGGCATCGTGCAGGCCGACCAGCGGCGCAACGCCAGCGGCACGGTGCTCGTCGACATCGGCAAGGTGGAGGCCGTGCTGCCCGCCGCCGAGCAGGTACCGGGGGAGAGCTACCCGCACGGCAGCCGGCTGAAGGCCTACGTGGTGTCGGTCGCCCGCACCTTCCGCGGCCCGCAGGTCACCGTCTCCCGCACCCACCCGAACCTGGTCCGCAAGCTCTTCGCCCTTGAGGTGCCCGAGATCGCCGACGGCAGCGTGGAGATCGTCGCGGTCGCGCGCGAGGCCGGGCACCGCTCGAAGATCGCCGTCCGCACCTCCGTGCCGGGGCTCAACGCCAAGGGCGCGTGCATCGGCCCGATGGGGCAGCGGGTGCGCAACGTGATGAGCGAGCTGCACGGCGAGAAGATCGACATCGTCGACTGGTCGGACGACCCGGCGACCTTCGTCGCCTCCGCGCTCAGCCCCGCCCGGGTGACCAGCGCCCAGTTGGTCGACCGCCAGGCCAAGGCCGTGCGGGTCGTCGTGCCCGACTTCCAGCTGTCGCTGGCGATCGGCAAGGAGGGGCAGAACGCCCGCCTCGCCGCCCGGCTCACCGGCTGCCGGATCGACATCCGCAGCGACGCCCAGCCCGACGACGCGACGCCGTCCCCCGGGGTGGGGCGCGCGCCGCTGCGCTCGGGCGCGCCGGCCGGGCGCGGCGGTGCCCCCGGCGGCCGTCCCGGTGGTCCGGGCGGCGGCGGCCGCCCCGGTCGGGTGCCCGGTGGCCGGAGCCCGGAACACCCGGGGCCCTCAGCGCGCTAGAGTGAAAGGTGGCCGAAACGTCGATCCCGGTGCGCACCTGTGTGGGCTGCCGGAAGCGCGCTCCGGTCACCGACCTGCTGCGCGTCGTCGCGCGGGACGGGGCACTGGTCCCCGATCCGCGACGGAGGCTCCCCGGCCGGAGTGCCTCGCTGCACCCCACACCGGAGTGCCTGCGCGCAGCGGAGCGACGCCGGGCCTTCGGGCGGGCGCTGCGCCTCCCCGGAGGCGGCGGTGCCCCGGTGGAGGCCGGTCCGCTCCGGGACCACGTCCTCGGCGCGCCGACCCCGGCGCCTCCGGGGAGCGGGCCCCGGGCGGGCGACCACGCACGAACGACAACCGCACCAACACAGACGGACCCGCACCCGGCGGGTCCGCACGTCGAGAGCAGGACGTCGTCGGATGAGCAAGCCGTGAAGTCCCCACGATGACAAGCCGGACCATGCAGTACTGACCACGAGGTCGCGCGGGCGAGCCGCCGGCCTCACAAGAGGAGATCCGTGCCAGGCAAAGCCCGCGTACACGAACTCGCCAAGGAGTTCGGTGTCGACAGCAAGACCGTGCTCGCCAAGCTCAAGGAGCAGGGCGAGTTCGTGAAGTCCGCCTCCTCGACCGTCGAGGCCCCCGTGGCCCGGCGGCTCCGCGAGGCCCTCGGCAGCAGCACCGGAACCGGTGGCAACGGTGCCGGCCAGACGGCCGCGCCCCGTCCCGCCCCGCGTCCGAGTGCGCCCGCTGCCCCGCAGGCCCAGGCCGCCGCTGCTCCGGCCGCGCCGTCCGCCCCTGCTGCGCCGTCCGCCCCTGCTGCGCCGTCCGCTCCGGCCCCCGCGCCGCAGCCGCCGGTCACCCGCGCCCCCGGCGCGCCGACCCCGGGCCCCCGCCCGGGCGTGGCTCGTCCCGGTGCACCCGTCCCCGGTCCGCGGCCGACCGCGCCGGCGCCCCAGGCTCCCGCGGCCAGCGCGCCGACGCAGCAGCCGCCCGCGGCGCCCAGCGGCCCGCGGCCCGGCGGCGGTCCCCGTCCCGGTCCGGCCGGTGGCGCCACCCCGGGTGCGCGTCCGGCGGCTCCGGGCGCCGGCCCGCGTCCGGGGCCCCGTCCGGCCCCGCGTCCGGGCAACAACCCCTTCAGCAGCGCGCCGCGGCCGGCTCCGGCCGGCGGCGCGCCGCGACCCGGCCCCGCGGCCGGTGGCCCGCGTCCGGGTCCCACGGCCGGTGGTCCCCGTCCCGGTCCCGCCGGTCCCGGTGGCCCGCGTCCCGGTGCCGGTGGCCCGCGTCCCGCGGCCGGTGGCCCGCGTCCGGGTCCCGGTGCCGGTGGCCCGCGTCCGGCGGCCGGTCCCGGCGGTCCGCGCCCGAACCCGGGCATGATGCCGCAGCGTCCCTCGCCCGGCATGATGCCGCCGCGGCCGGCCGGTGCCGGCCGGCCGGGTGGCGGGCCCGGGGGCGCGACTCGTGGCCGTCCCGGGGGTGGCCCCGGTGGCGGTGGCGGCGGCTTCCGTCCCGGTGGCGGTGGCCCCGGTGGCGGCGGCGCCCCCGCCGGTGGCGGCTTCCGCAGCGGCGGCGGCGGCGGCGGTGGCCGTGGCCGTGGCCGTGGTGGCTCCGGTGCGGGCACCGCGGGTGCCTTCGGTCGTCCCGGCGGGCGTGGCCCGGTCCGCGGGCGCAAGAGCAAGAAGCAGCGGCGTCAGGAGTTCGACTCCATGGCGGCGCCCAGCATGGGCGGCGTCAGCCTGCCGCGGGGCAACGGGCAGACCGTCCGGCTGCCGCGCGGCGCCTCGCTGACCGACCTCGCCGAGAAGATCGGCGCCCAGCCGGCCGCGCTGGTCACCGCCCTGTTCCACCTGGGCGAGATGGTCACCGCGACCCAGTCGGTCAACGACGAGACGCTGCAGCTGCTCGGTGCCGAGATCGACTGGGACATCCAGGTCGTCAGCCCGGAGGACGAGGACCGCGAGCTGCTCGAGACCTTCGACCTGACCTTCGGCGACGAGGGTGACGAGGAGGACTGGGAGGCCCGTCCGCCGGTGGTGACCGTCATGGGGCACGTCGACCACGGGAAGACCAAGCTGCTGGACGCCCTCCGCAACACCAACGTGGTGGCGCGGGAGGCCGGCGGTATCACCCAGCACATCGGCGCCTACCAGATCGTCACCGAGCTCGAGGACAACGAACGGCCGGTCACGTTCATCGACACCCCGGGTCACGAGTCGTTCACCGCGATGCGTGCGCGAGGCGCGAAGGTGACCGACATCGTCGTCCTGGTCGTGGCGGCCGACGACGGCGTCATGCCGCAGACGGTCGAGGCGCTCAACCACGCCCAGGCCGCCGAGGTGCCGATCGTGGTCGCGGTCAACAAGATCGACAAGGAGGGGGCCAACCCCGCCAAGATCCGTCAGCAGCTCACCGAGTACGGGCTGGTGGCCGAGGAGTACGGCGGCGACACGATGTTCGTCGACGTCTCCGCGACCCAGCGCCTGGGCCTCGACGAGCTCCTCACGGCGATCCTGCTGACCGCGGACGCCTCGCTGGACCTGCGTGCCAACACGCAGCAGGACCCCCAGGGCGTCGTCATCGAGGGCAAGCTGGACAAGGGGCGCGGTCCCGTCGCGACGGTTCTCGTCCAGCGCGGCACCCTGCGCCAGGGCGACTCGATCGTGGCCGGCGACGCCTACGGCCGCGTCCGGTCGCTGCTCGACGAGCACGGCAACAAGCTGAAGGAGGCCCTCCCGGCCCGCCCCGTGCAGGTCGTCGGGCTCACGTCGGTGCCGCGTGCCGGCGACACCTTCCTCGTCGTCGAGGAGGACCGCGTCGCCCGGCAGATCGCCGACCGCCGCCAGGCCCGCATCCGCAACGCGCAGAACGCCTCCATGCGCAAGCGGATCAGCCTCGAGGACCTCGACGCGGCGCTCAAGGAGAACCGTCAGCTCAACCTGATCATCAAGGGCGACAACTCGGGCACCGTTGAGGCGCTCGAGGAGGCGCTGATGAAGATCGAGGTGAGCGACGACATCTCGCTGCGGGTCATCCACCGCGGGGTCGGGTCGATCACCAAGAGCGACATCGACCTGGCGCTGGCCGACGACGTCATCGTCCTGGGCTTCAACGTCCGGGCCGAGGGACAGGCCACCGAGCTGGCCAACCGCGAGGGCATCGACGTCCGGTACTACTCGGTCATCTACCAGGCGATCGAGGAGATCGAGGCGGCCCTCAAGGGCATGCTCAAGCCCGAGTACGAGGAGGTCCAGCTCGGCACGGCGGAGGTCCGCGAGGTCTTCCGGGTGCCGCGGATCGGCAACGTCGCGGGCTCCATCGTCCGCAGCGGGACGATCACCCGGAACTCGAAGGCCCGGCTGGTCCGCGACGGTGTCGTCATCGCCGACAACCTCACCGTCGAGTCGCTGCGTCGCTTCAAGGACGACGTGACCGAGGTCCGCGAGGGCTACGAGTGCGGTATCGGTCTCGGGTCGTTCAACGACATCAAGGTCGAGGACGTCATCGAGACCTTCGAGATGCGCGAGAAGCCGCGCGACTGATGACCGCTGACCGTGGGGCCCGGGGGGCGCCCCCCCCCCCCCCCCCCCGGGGCCCCCCCCCCTCGACTGGTGAGGTGCTGGAACGGCCCTCCGGCAGGGTCCCGCCCCGAGCGGAGCGAGGGGTGGGGGCGGGAGGGCCCTTGCTCAGTGCGCGACGGCCTTCTCCGCACCGATCCCGGTGAGCGCCCGCACCTCGAGCTCGGCGTTCTTGAGCTCGTTGGGCTGCTCCTTGGACAGCTTCGTGCCGAGCCAGCCGAGGAAGAACGACAGCGGGATCGACACGAGGCCGGGGTTGTTCAGCGGGAACCAGGAGAAGTCGACGTCCTGGATCAGCGACGGGCTCTTGCCCGTCGCCGGGTTGACCGGCGCCCCGGAGACCACCGGCGAGAACAGGATGAGCGTCACGCAGGTGATCAACCCGCCGTAGATCGACCACAGCGCGCCCTGCGTGGTGAACCGCTGCCAGAACAGGGTGTAGATGATCGTCGGCAGGTTCGCCGAGGCGGCGATGGCGAACGCCAGGGCCACCAGGAAGGCGATGTTCAGCCCGGCCTGCAGGGCCAGGATGCCCAGCCCGATGGAGATGGCGCCGATCACGATCGCGGCGATCCGGGCCACCTTGACCTCGGCATCCGGGTTCGCCTGCCCCTTCTTGATGACCGAGGCGTAGATGTCGTGCGCGAACGACGCCGACGCGGTGATCGTCAGTCCGGCGACGACGGCGAGGATCGTGGCGAACGCCACGCCGGCGATGATGCCGAGCAGGACCGTGCCGCCGAGCTCGAACGCCACCAGCGGTGCCGCCGCGTTGACCCCACCGGGCGCCGCCAGGATGGTGTCGGCGCCGACCAGCGCACCCGCGCCGTACCCGATGACCAGGCTGAACAGGTAGAAGATGCCGATCAGCCAGATCGCCCAGACGACCGAGCGGCGGGCGTCCTTGGCGGTGGGGACCGTGTAGAAGCGCATCAGCACGTGCGGCAGACCGGCCGTCCCGAACACCAGCGCGAGCGCCAGCGAGATGAAGTCCAGCTTCGAGATGTTGGTCGCGCCGTACTGGGCCCCGGGGGACAGCACGTTGCGCGGCGTGGCCTGGGCCGCGGAGGTGTCGACCGCGCCACCGAGCAGCGAGGACAGGTTGAAGCCGTACATGCCCAGCAGCCAGATGGTCATCACGCCGGCGCCGGCGATGAGCAGCGTCGCCTTGATGATCTGCACGTAGGTGGTGCCGCGCATGCCACCGACGAGCACGTAGACCATCATCAGTGCGCCGACCAGGATCACGACGACCGCCTGCGCCAGCTCCCCGGTCACACCGAGCAGCAGGGTGACCAGCGCGCCCGCGCCGGCCATCTGGGCGAGCAGGTAGAAGAGGCTGACCACGAGGGTCGAGGTCGCCGCCGCGGTGCGGACGGGTCGCTGGCGCATCCGGAAGGCCAGCACGTCGGCCATCGTGTACCGCGCGGTGTTGCGCATCAGCTCGGCGACGAGCAGGAGGGCGACGAGCCAGGCGACGAGGAACCCGATGGAGTACAGGAAGCCGTCGTAGCCGTAGATGGCGATGGCGCCGGCGATGCCGAGGAACGACGCGGCCGAGAGGTAGTCACCCGCGATGGCCAGGCCGTTCTGGGTGCCGCTGATGTTGCGGCCGGCGGCGTAGTAGTCGGCCGCGCTCTTGTTGTTGCGGCTGGCCTTGAAGGTGATGGCCAGCGTGACGAGCACGAAGGCCCCGAAGATGGAGATGTTGACCGCCGGGTTCCCGACGGTGGTCGTCGCCGGAGCGGCGGGAGCAGCGAGGAGCATCAGTGCCGTCCTCCGCGGGTCTCGTCGTCGCCCGGGGTGACGTCGGCACCACCGGCGCGCGCGTACTCGTGGTGCTCCAACCGCTGGCGCATCTCATCGGAGATGGGGTCGGTGCGCTTGTTGGCGTGCGCCACGTAGACGTGCGTGATCACGAACGTGGTGACGAACTGCCCGAGGCCGAGCAGGATGCCCAGGGTGAGGTTGCCCAACACCTTCGTGCCCATAAGGTCGGGGGCATAGGTGGAGAGCAGGACGTAGAGCAGGTACCAGGTCAGGAAGGCCGCGGTCATGGGGAACGCGAAGCGGCGGAAGCGCCGCTTCAGCTCCACGAACTCCGGCGACGCCTGGGCCTCGGCGTACTCCTCCGGCGTCAACAGCCTGCGTTCAGCGGGTGGTGTCACTGTGCCTCTCCCCTGTCGTCCTGGTCACCGGTTGACGGTGATCGCGGTCACTCTAGAGACAAATCTGTCCGTAATGGACGTCGGTGACCTTTTCGTTGCGCACAACCCGTCGCCGGCCCGCCCAGGAGCAAGCGTCGCCCAACTGTCGGGCGGACGTAACCGGGTGGGAACGCGGCGGCGCTGCAATGGGACATGGCCGCTCACGTGGAGACGTCGACGGGCTGGTACCCGGTGGCTCGCGCCGCCGAGGTCGGGACCACGCCGCTGCCGGTGGGCGCCGGCGGGCGGGCCTACGTGCTGGTCCGGCTGCGACCGGGCGCCGAGGTGAGCGCCTTCCCGGCGCGCTGTCCGCACCGGCTGGTGCCGCTGAGCGCCGGCACGGTGGTCGACGGCAAGCTCACCTGCCGGTACCACGGGTGGCAGTTCGACGGCGAGGGCCGGTGCGTCTCCATCCCGTCCCTCGGGCCGGAGGGGACCCCGCCCCCGCGGGCCGACCTCACGGTCCCCTGGGCGGTCGAGGAGCGGCACGGCTGGGTGTGGCTGGCGCCCGAGCGCACCGCCGTCCCCGCGCCGCCGCGCCCGACCACCGACACCGTGGCCGAGCCGGTCCCGGCCCCGCCGGCGCCGGACGGCCCGGTCCTCGGCAACCTCGACCCGGCGCTGGAGTCCGCATGGCACCCGGTGGCGCTGTCCAGCGAGCTGCGGGTCGGCGGCTGGCTGCAGGTCCGGCTGCTGGGCCGGACCTGGACGCTGCGCCGCACCGACCACCTGGAGGCCGACCCGCCGGCCTTCGGCGTCCGCGAGCGCCTCGGCGTCGTGTGGCTGGCCCCGGCCGAGCCACGCGACGTGCCGCTGGAGGTGGCCGAGGACGGCGACCGGCGCTTCGTCCCCGGCTGGCTCCCGCCGCAGCGTTCGGCGGGGACGGCGGGCGTGCTCGCCGACACCCTGCTCGACAGCGCGCACGCCCCGTTCCTGCACGGCGGCAGCTCCGGAGCGGTCGACCACCCGGAGGTGCCCGCCCACGACGTGGTGCTCGAGCCGGGCGGCTTCCGCAGCGTGCACGAGCAGTGGGTCGACAACGAGTCGGACCCTGGGGTGGCCACCGGCGAGCGCCCGCTGCGGCAGCGCCGACGGGTGACCTCCGTGTACCGGGCGCCGTTCCAGCTGCTGCTGCGCCTGGATTTCCTCGACTCCGGTGCGGTCACGACCGTGCAGTACCTGCTCCAGCCGGAGGACGCAGACTCCACGCGGGTCTACGCCCGGCTGCTGCTCTCGTCGGGCCCGGGCAACCCGCTGCCCGCACCGGGCGACGTCGAGCGCGAGGTGGCCTTCCAGCGCCGGGTGCTCGACGAGGACCTCTCGCTGACCGTGCACGTGGCCGGTCAGGGGCTGCCCCTGGGCGTGCGCGACGAGTTGCACGTCCGCGCCGACCGGCGGGGTGTGGCGCTGCGCCGGACCCTGTGCGACTTCGTCCGGTCCGCGCCGCGCGGGGAACGCAGTGCCGCCTAGGACGGCCGCGTACCGGGTCCCGCCCCGAGCCCGCGAGGGGCGGGGAGGACGGGGTCCGTCACTCCGCGGGGAGCAGCTCCCCGCAGGCGGCGCAGCGGACCGGCGGGTCGACGTCGGCGAGCCGTCCGCACGCCGGGCACACCCGCCGCAACCAGCACGCCGGATCACCGCCGTCCTCGCCCGGGTCGGCCGGCGGTGCGTCGTCTGTCACGCCGCCATGGTCGGACGCCGGGTGCCGCCCGGCAACCGGCGCAGCGCCACCGCCCCCGTGCGCCGGGCTGGGATGCTGGGGGTCGTGCCGTCCCCCGCCGCCCGCCGGACCGCGTTCGCCCTCGCCGCCACCCTCGCCGGCCCCGTGGCGTGGGTGGCCCGCGCCGCCTGGGGCCTGCCCACCGCCCTGGGTGCCAGCCAGCGGCGGGTGCAGGCGTACGCCGCCGGCTCACCGCACTTCTCCGACGGCCGCTTCCACAACCGGGTGAGCACCCCGACGCTCCCGCCGGCGAACGCCCAGCGGGGCCTGCTGCGCCAGATGCACGAGGAACGGCACGTCGGCCTGCCGGCGCGCCCGGTCCCGCTGGCGCGCCCGGACCTGCCCGAGCAGGCGGCCGAGCTCGCGGTGACCTGGTTCGGTCACTCCAGCGCCCTGCTGGAGGTCGACGGCCGCCGGGTGCTCGTGGACCCGGTCTGGAGCGAGCGGGTCTCGCCGTCCCCGCTGGTCGGCCCCACCCGGCTGCACCCCGCGCCGCTGCCGCTGGCGGACCTGCCGCAGGTCGACGCCGTCCTCGTCTCGCACGACCACTACGACCACCTCGACCTGCCCACGGTGCGAGCTCTGGTGCGCACGCAGACCGCGCCGTTCGTCGTCCCGCTGGGGCTGGGCGCCCACCTGCGCGGCTGGGGCGTGCCGGAGGAACGGGTCCTCGAGCTGGACTGGGACGGCGCGGTGGACGTCGCCGGCCTCACCCTCACCTGCACCGAGGCGCGGCACTTCTCCGGGCGGTTCCTCGCCCGGGACACGACGCTGTGGGCGTCCTGGGTGGTCGCCGGTCCGCGGCACCGGGTCTTCTTCGGCGGTGACACCGGCTACACCCCGGCGTTCGCCCAGATCGGCGCGCTGCTGGGCCCCTTCGACCTCACGCTGCTGCCGATCGGCGCCTACAACGACGCGTGGGCCCTCATCCACATGACGCCGGAGGAGGCTGTGCGGGCGCACGGCGACCTCGGCGGCGGCCTCCTGGTGCCGGTGCACTGGGCGACGTTCAACCTGGCCTTCCACCGCTGGGCCGAACCCGTGCAGCGGCTGTGCGCGGCCGCGGAGCGCTCGGAGGTGCGGGTGGCGGTGCCGCGGCCGGGTGCGCGGGTCGACGTCCTGGCGCCGCCGCCGCTGACCGACTGGTGGTCGGAGGTCGGCTCGCTCGCCGACGCGCCGGCCGACCTCGGGGACGCCGGCGCGGGCAGCTCCGTCGTCGCACGCGCGGCCTCCTGGCTGACCGCCCGCCGCATGGCCGACTGACCCAGCGTCCGCGCCTTCCCCGGGAATCGGTCGGCCCGGTCGTGCACCTCTGGCGCGCTCCGCCCCTGAGTGCAGGTGCGCTCACGGACGGAGCGGCGCGCGGAGCAGCTCGTTCTCCGGACCCGTCGGCCCGGCTCGGCTCCGCGGCACTCCTGCGCAGTCGCCCGGGCAGCAGCCCCGGTCAGCCCACCCGGCGGGCGACCTCGAACTGCGACGTGTCCCCGTCGGGGTCCAGCCGGTCGCCGGGGCGGCGCAGCCGCACCACCTCGACCCGGCGGCCAGGGCGCCGCGGACGGCGCGAGCCGAGCACGGCGGTCAGCGCAGCAGCTTGGACATCCGCCGGTCGGCCAGCGGTTTCCCGCCGGTCTGGCAGGTCGGGCAGTACTGCAGCGAGGTGTCGGCGAAGCTGACCTCGCGCACGGTGTCGCCGCACACCGGGCACGGCAGACCGGTGCGGGCGTGCACCTGCAGGCCCGAGCGCTTCTCACCCTTCATCGTGGCGGCCCGCTGCCCCACCTGGCGCTCGAGTGCCTCGGTGAGCGTCGCCCGCATCGCGTCGTAGAGGCGCAGCGCCTCGTCGTCGGTGAGCTTGTCGGCCATCTTGAACGGCGACAGCCGCGCGGCGTGCAGGATCTCGTCGGAGTACGCGTTGCCGATCCCGGCGAGCAGCGTCTGGTCGGTGAGCGCGCCCTTGAGCTGGCCGCTGCGCCCGGCCAGCAGCGCCACGAACGTGTCCCGGTCGACCGCGAGCGCGTCGGGCCCGAGCCGCGCGACGCCCGGCACCTCGGCCGGCGAGCGGACGACGTGGACCGCCAGCCCCTTGCGGGTGCCCTGCTCGGTGAGGTCGAAGCCGGGGGCGGGCGGGTCGGAGGCGTGCGGTTCCAGGTGCACGCGCAGCGCCAGCGGCCCCTTGCCCGGCTTCGGCGGGGCCGGCGGCAGCCCTGTGCGCCAGTGCAGCCAGCCGGCCCGCGCCAGGTGGACGACGAGGTGCAGGCCGGAGACGTCGAGGTCGAGGAACTTGCCGTGCCGGGCGACGCCGGTGAGCTCCAGCCCGCCGAGCGCCGACAGCGGCGGGTCGAAGGTCTTGATCGCCTGGACGGCGGCCAGGTCGACGCGGTTCACCACGTGGCCGACAGCGTGCTCCCGCAGGAACGCCGTCAGCGCCTCCACCTCGGGCAGCTCGGGCACCCGGCCACTATGCCGCGCGGGAACGTCTCCCGCCGTCCCCCATCGGGTGGTACCGACGAGCGGGGGGCCGGAGGCCTCCCCGAGGAGGGACGCAGCGGCTCCGCGCAGCCGGGGGTACGGCACCCGGCCGCGGTCGGAGTCCGGAGGACGACAGTGCGGAGGACGACAGTGCGACAGCGCGACAGGGAGGTCCGGACGTGACCGAGAGCGGGCAGGGCCGACCGCCGGTGGACGAGACCCGTCCGTCGGCGCCGGAGCAGGACCGGGACGGCGGAGCGCCCGTCCCCGCCGACACCGGTGTCGGGATGGGCCTCGGCGAGGCCGACACCTTCGAGCCGGAGGAGTCTGCCCCGGCCGACGAGGACGAGCAGTAGCTCAGCCGACCAGGTCGCCGTCCTCGGTGACCGGGGCGGTCGCGCCGGGCTCGTGCCGCGCCTGCTCGGCCACCGCCGCAGCGACGGCCGACGTGACGGCGGGGTCGAAGACGCTCGGGATGATGTAGTTGGCGTTGAGCTGGTCGTCCTTGACCACGGAGGCGATCGCCTCGGCCGCCGCCAGCAGCATCCCGTCGCTGATCTCCCGCGCCCGCGCGTCCAGCAGCCCCCGGAACATCCCCGGGAACGCCAGGACGTTGTTGATCTGGTTGGGCAGGTCCGAGCGGCCGGAGGCGACGACGGCGGCGTGCTGCCGGGCGCGCACCGGGTCGACCTCGGGGGTCGGGTTGGCCATCGGGAAGACGACGGCGTTCGGGGCCATGCGCGGCAGCGCCTCGACCGGCAGCACGTTGCCCGCGCTGACGCCGATGAAGACGTCGGCACCGTCGAGCGCGTCGGGCAGCTCACCGCGCACGCAGCCGGGATTCGTGCGCTCGGCAAGGTCGCGCTTGGCCGGCGAGAGCCGGTCGTCGTCCGGCGAGAGGATGCCCTCGCGGTCCCACACCAGCACGTGCCGGGCGCCGGCCTTGAGCATGAGGTGCACGATCGCCGTCCCGGCCGCGCCGCCGCCGGCGACCACGATCTTGACGTCCTCGAGCTGCTTGTCGACGACGCGCAGCGCGTTGCGCAGGGCGGCCAGCGCGACGATCGCCGTCCCGTGCTGGTCGTCGTGGAACACCGGGATGTCGAGCTTCTCGCGCAGCCGGGCCTCGATCTCGAAGCAGCGCGGGGCGGCGATGTCCTCGAGGTTGATGCCGCCGAAGCCCGGGGCGATCAGCTCGACGGTGCGGACGATCTCGTCGACGTCCTGGGTGTCCAGGCAGATCGGCCAGGCGTCGATGTCGGCGAACCGCTTGAACAGGACGGCCTTGCCCTCCATGACCGGCATCGCGGCACCCGGCCCGATGTCGCCCAGCCCCAGGACGGCCGAGCCGTCGGTGACCACGGCGACGGTGTTGCCCTTGATGGTCAGCCGGCGGACGTCGTCGGCGTTGTCGGCCAGCGCCAGGCAGACCCGCGCCACGCCGGGGGTGTAGGCCATCGACAGGTCGTCGCGGGTCTTCAGCGGCACCCGGGAGGCGACCTCGAGCTTGCCGCCGAGGTGCAGCAGGAAGGTGCGGTCGCTGACCTTGCGGACCTTCACCCCGGGGACGGCGCGCAGCGCGTCGACCATCTCCTGGGAGTGCGCGGCGTCCGCGGCCGAGCAGGTGACGTCGACGGTGAGCCCGTCGGAGCGGGAGTCGACGACGTCGATCGCGGTCACCGCGCCGCCGGCCGACCCGACCGCGGTCGCGATCCGGCCGATGGACGCTGGGTCGCCGTCGGCGGTCAGCCGCACGGTGATCGAGTACGACGCCGACGTGACCGGCCCCCGGGGTGGGGTCGCCGGCTCGCCGAGCGCGGTGTCGTCGGTGCTGGGCGTGGGTGCGGTCTCGGTGCTCATGGCGCCGTCCATGGTGACACCCGGCGCCGTTCGCCGGGTGGTTGCGGTCACAGTGGTCACGCGGGCCCGGGCGCGCCGCGGGCCCGTCAGCGGGTGGGGCGGGAGGTGCGCCCCTCGGCGCGGGCCTTGAGCCCCTGGCAGAAGTGCCGGAACGAGGGGTTCAGGTCCGGCGTCGAGCGGGCCAGCAGCGCGGCCAGCGGGCCGGTGTGGTCCTCGCGGATGGTGAGGACCGTGCCGCCGTCCTCCTGGGCGTCGAGGGAGTAGGTGCGCTCGATGACCGCCAGCCCCAGCGGCCACGAGGCGCGCCAGCGCATGGCCTCGAGCGGGCGGATCTCGGTGACCACCACCTCGAAGGGGCGGGTGCGGATCATGGTGGCGTAGAGCGTCAGCTTCTCGCCCAGCGCGACCCGGCCGTCCACCCGGTCGACGCCGGAGTCCCAGTCCCGCCAGCCGCCGACGTCCGCCAGCAGCGCCCACACCTGCTCCGCGCTCGCGTCGATCCGCGTCGCCGCCTCGTAGCTCCTCACGGTCGACCTCCCGTCCCCGCCCGCCCGCTCACGCGGCCCGGACCGCCGTCGTCTGCAGGTAGGTGTTCGGTACCACGATGCCCGGACCGCCGCCCCGGGTCGAGCTGCCCCACAGGTCGGCGAAGTCGGCCTCCAGCGCGGCGCGCCCGGCGGGGTCCAGCCGCTCCCAGGCCACGTGCACCGGGCCGAACCAGTCCCGGTAGCGCTGCCACTGCGCGGCCAGGGACGGGGCGGTCATGTCGACGGTCCGCTCGCTGTGCCGCACCCGGCGGACCTCGCCCCGGCCGAGCAGCCCCTCCACCCCCGCCGGCGTCCCCCAGCGCAGCGCGTCCCCGACCGCGCCGGCCGGGTCGTGGCGGGCGACCAGCGCCAGCAGCCGCCCGCCGGGCGCGTCCGGGCGCCAGGCGGTCAGCCCCAGCCGGCCGCCGGGGCGCAGCACGCGCAGCAGCTCCCGCGCGGCCTGCTCGGGCTCGGCGGCGAAGACCACGCCGAAGGTCGAGATGACGACGTCGAACGCCTCGTCGGGGAAGGGCAGCGCGCAGGCGTCGGCGACCTCGGTGGCGAAGGCCAGCCCCTCCATCGCGGCCCGCCGCTCGGCGTGGACGAGCAGCTCCGGGACGATGTCGCTGCAGACGACGTCGCCGTCGCGCCGGGCCGCGGCCAGCGCGGCGTTGCCCGTCCCGCCGGCCACGTCGAGCACCCGGTCCCCCGGGCGGATGGCGAGGTCGGCCACGAGCTGCTCGGCGGCCGGCACCAGCCGGACCCCCACCCGCTGGTAGTCGCCGGCGGCCCAGACCTCGCGGGCGCGGTCGGCGGCGGGCGCGGCGTTCATGACCCCGCAGTGTGCTCTGGGTGACACCGGCTGGGAAGGCGCCGCGGGAGTCGCGTCACGCCGCCGGTCGTGGGCCCTCGACCGGGTCGAGGGTCACCGGGCCCGCAGGCGCGGCGCGAGCGCGGCGGCGTCGCGGGACGACGGCGGGGCGGCGGCCAGCGCCCGTCCCCAGGCGACCAGGCCGGCGACGTCGACGCCGTGCGGCGGGGCGTCGGCGTAGGTGGCGATGCTGCCCGCGCCGCGCTCCAGCAGGCTCGCCGCGCCCCGGTCGTTGCCGCGTGCGACGTGGGTCAGGCCGACGGCTAGCTGGGCCAGCCCGCGCCACAGCTGCCGCTCCCGCTCCGGCGCGGACTTCCACGCGTCCTCGAGGACCTCGTGGGCGTGGAACGGCCGGCCCGCGTCCAGCAGCTGCTGCGCCTCGGTCAGCGCCTGGTCCGGCGTCCGCAGCACCCCCTCCGGCGCCCGCTCCTCCCCCGCGGCACCGCGGGGCAGCGGCCGTCCCAGCGCGTCACGCGGCCGGGCGTTGCGCGCCCGGCCCTCGGGGTCCCGGTCCCGGTCGACATCCACCGGACGATCCTGACGCGAAAACCGGTGGGGCGCTGCCGGGTTGCGCGCCTGTCGGTGGCCGCGTGCAGGATGTGGCCCGAGGACGGCCGCGGGACGGGCCGCCCCCGCACCGACCCGCGGTCGACACCGACCGGTCCGGACCTGGAGGGGGTGGGGCTCGTGGCCCCGACCACCGAGGAGCGCACGGCTGCCCTCGACCTGGACGCCGCCGTGGCGCACGTCGCCGGGACCGCGCTGCGCCCCGGCCCGGTCGGGGCGGTGGGCCTGGAGCTCGAGGCGCACCTGGTCGACCTCGACGCGCCCGCCGCGCGGGTGCCCTGGCAGCGGATCCGGGATCTGGTCGACGCACTGCCGGCGATGCCCGCCGGCAGCCGGGTGACCCTGGAGCCGGGCGGGCAGGTGGAACTGTCCGCCCCGCCGTACCCGGAGGTCGCCGCCGCGGTGGCCGCGCTGCGCGCCGACCGCGACGTCCTCGCCGCGGCGCTGGCGGCCGAGCGGCTGGCCCTGGCGCCGGTGGGCGCGGACCCGCTGCGGCCGCCGGCGCGGATCTGCCCGGCACCCCGCTACGTCGCCATGGAGGAGCACTTCGCCGCCGTCGGCTGCGCCGTGGCCGGGACGGCGATGATGGCCGGCACCGCCGCGCTGCAGGTCAACCTCGAGGCCGGGCCGCGCGCCGGCTGGAGCGAGCGGGTGTCGCTGGCCCACCAGCTCGGGCCGACCCTGGTCGCCGTCGCGGCCTGCTCCCCGCTCACCGGTGGTCGGCCGGCCGGCTGGGTGTCGCACCGGCAGCGGGTCTGGAGCGACCTGGACCAGGCCCGCTGCGGGCCGTTGCTCGGCGGCGCCGACCCGGCCGGCGAGTGGGCCGCGTACGCGCTCACCGCGCCGGTGATGCTGGTGCGCGACCCCGACGGGGGCGGCGCCGTGCCGGTGCGCGAGCGGGTCGGCTTCGCCGACTGGGTCACCGGCGACGTCCCGCTCGGCGGCCGGGCCCCCACGGCCGCCGACCTCGACTACCACCTGACCACGCTGTTCCCGCCGGTGCGGCCGCGCGGCTACCTGGAGATCCGTTACCTCGACGCCGCGCCCGAGCCCTGGTGGCCCGCCCTCGCCGCGGTGACGGCGGTGCTGCTCGACGACCCGGTCGCGGCGGAGCACGCCGCGGCGGCCACCACCCCGGTCGCCGGCGCCTGGGACCGCGCCGCCCGCGTCGGCCTGGCCGACCCCGCGCTGCACGCCGCCGCCCGCGCCTGCCTGACCGCCGCCCGCACCGCCGTCCCGGCTGCGCTGCGGCCGGAGGTCGAGGCGCTCGCCGACCTCGTCGACCGGGGCCGCTGCCCCGGCGACGCCCTGCTCGACACCGCCCGGACCGGCGGCCCCGCCGCCGCCCTCCTCTCCGCCACGGGAGCTCCCCAGTGACCGACCTGTCCGAGACCCTGGCGCGCGACCTGGAGGCCGCCCGCCGGCGCACCCTGCGGCTGACCGACCACGACGAGCCCGAGCTGCTGCGCCAGCACACCCCCCTGCTCAGCCCGCTGGTATGGGACCTCGCGCACATCGGCCAGCAGGAGGACCTCTGGCTGCTGCGCCGCGGCGACGCCCGCCGCGAGGGCCTGCTGCCGGCCGACGTCGAGGCGCTCTACGACGCGTTCACCCACCCCCGGGCGGTGCGGTCCCGGCTGCCCCTGCTGCCGCCGGTGGAGGCGCGGTCGTTCTGCGGCGAGGTGCGCGGCCGGGTGCTCGACCGGCTCGAGCGCCTCGGGCAGGACGACGACGGCGACCCGTTCGACTTCGCCATGGTCGTCAGCCACGAGCAGCAGCACGACGAGACGATGCTGCAGGCCCTCAACCTGCGCACCGGCCCGCCGCTCCTCGGCGCCGGGACGCCGCTGCCGCCAGGGCGACCCGGACTGGCCGGCACGTCGGTGCTGGTCCCCGGCGGGGAGTTCGTGCTCGGGGTGGACGCCGCCGACGAGCCGTTCTCCCTGGACAACGAGCGGCCGGCGCACGCCGTCGACGTCCCCTCCTTCCGCATCGGGCGGGTGCCGGTCACCAACGCCGAGTACGCCGCGTTCGTCGCCGACGGCGGGTACGCCGACCGGCGCTGGTGGTCCGATCGGGGCTGGGCGCACCGGGTGGAGGCGGGGCTGGAGCGGCCGCAGTTCTGGGGCGCCGACGGCCGCCGCACCCGCTTCGGCGTCGTGGAGCCGCTGCCGGGCGACGAGCCGGTCCAGCACGTCACGTACTTCGAGGCCGAGGCCTACGCGGCGTGGGCCGGCGCGCGGCTGCCCACCGAGGTGGAGTGGGAGAAGGCCGCGGTCTGGGACCCGGCCACGCAGCGGCGCCGCCGCTTCCCGTGGGGCGCGGCCGAGCCGACGCCCGCGCTGGCCAACCTGGGCGGCGACGCGCTGCGCCCGGCGCCGGTGGGCGCCTACCCGGCGGGCGCCTCCGCCTACGGGGCCGAGCAGCTGATGGGCGACGTCTGGGAGTGGACCTCCTCGGACTTCACCCCGTGGCCCAACTTCCGGCCGATGCTCTACGCCGACTACTCCGCGCCCTTCTTCGGCGGCGACTACAAGGTGCTGCGCGGCGGCTCCTGGGCGGTGGCCGCGTCGATCCTGCGGCCGAGCTTCCGCAACTGGGACCACCCGATCCGCCGGCAGGTCTTCAGCGGGTTCCGGCTGGCGTGGTCCGTCGACGAGACGGCCGCCTGACCCGTGTGCCGCCACCTCGCCTGGCTCGGCCGGCCGCGGACGCTGGCCGGGCTGGTCCTCGAGCCGCCGTCCTCCCTGCTGGTGCAGTCGTACGCGCCGCGCCGCCAGCGGTACGGCACGGTCAACGCCGACGGCTGGGGGGTGGGCTTCTTCTCCCCCGGCCGGGCGCGGCCGGCCCGCTGGCGCTCGGCGCGCCCGCTGTGGGGTGACCCCTCGTTCGCCTCGGTCGCCCCGGTGGTCTCCTCCGGGTGCGTGGTGGCCGCCGTCCGCTCGGCCACCGTCGGCATGCCGCTGGAGGAGAGCGCCGTCGCGCCGTTCACCGACGGGCGGTGGCTGCTGTCGCACAACGGCCGGGTGGACCGCGCGATGCTGCCGCCGGCGCGCGACGCCGAGTCGACCGTCGACAGCGCGCTGCTGGCGGCCCTGGTGTTCGACCGCGGCCTCGACGCCCTCGGCGCGACCGTGCGCGAGGTGGCCGCGGCCGACCCCGCCGCCCGGCTGAACCTGCTGGCCGCCGACGGCACCCGCCTGCTGGCCACCACCTGGGGCGACACCCTGTCGGCGCTGGTCACCCCCGACGGCACCGCACTGGCCAGCGAGCCGTGGGACGACGACCCGCGGTGGACCGACGTCCCCGACCGGTCCCTGGTCGAGGTCACCCCCGACGGCCTGACGCTCACCCCACTGTCCTGAGGAGCCCCGTGTCGATCCCGCTCACCAGCCACCTCGCCCCCGAGGACGCCGCCGAGGCGCTGGCGGCCGACGCCCGCGCCGGGCTGACCGCCACGCCGAAGACGCTGCCGCCCCGGTGGTTCTACGACGAGCGGGGCAGCGAGCTGTTCGACGAGATCACCCGGCTGCCGGAGTACTACCCGACCCGCGCCGAGCGCGCCGTGCTCACCGCGCACGCCGGGGACATCGCCGCCGCCTCCGGCGCCGACGTGCTGGTCGAGCTCGGCAGCGGGACGTCGGAGAAGACCCGGCTGCTGCTGGACGCGCTCCGCGACGCCGGCACGCTGCGGCGGTTCGTGCCGTGCGACGTGGACCCGTCGGTGCTGCAGGCGGCCGGGGCGGCGATCACCGCCGAGTACCCCGGGGTGGAGGTGCAGGCCGTCGTGGGCGACTTCACCCGGCACCTGGGCGAGCTGCCCCGGTCGGGACGGCGGCTGGTGGCCTTCCTCGGTTCGACCATCGGCAACCTGGAGCCGGAGCCGCGGGCGGCGTTCCTGGCCGACCTGGCCGGCACGCTGCAGCCGGGCGACACCTTCCTGCTCGGCACCGACCTGGTCAAGGACGCCGGCCGGCTGGTGCGGGCCTACGACGACGCCGCCGGGGTCACCGCGGAGTTCGACCGGAACGTGCTGCGGGTCCTGAACCGGGAGCTCGGCGCCGACTTCGACGTCGACGCGTTCGAGCACGTGGCGGTGTGGGACGCCGAGCACGAGTGGATCGAGATGCGGCTGCGCTCCCGCGCCGACCAGGTGGTGCGGGTGCCCGCCCTCGACCTCGACGTCCGGTTCGCCGCGGGTGAGGAGATGCGCACCGAGGTGTCGGCCAAGTTCCGCCGCGAGCGGGTCGAGGCCGAGCTCGCCGCGGCCGGGCTGACCCTGACCTCCTGGTGGACCGACCCCGACGGCGACTTCGGCGTCTCGCTCTCCGTCCCGGCCTAGCGGGAGGACCGCGACCCCTCCCGAGAGGACCCGCGGCGGGCCGGACCCCAGGACCTGCTCCCGCCGTCCTCCGTCTCTGAGTGCAGGTGCACTCAGAGACGGAGGACGGCCGAGAGGCACCCCGGACAGCCCACCCGCTCGCCAGGGAGGTCGCTGCATCCGGGGCCGAGCGGCCGCCGGAAGGAGCGGTGTCGGCCACCACCCCCAGCGGCAGGACCCCCGTGACCAGGACCCAGGCACCCGGCGTCGGCAGCCCCCGCGGCGACGCCCGCACCAGCGACGAGCCGGTGCCGTGACCGGGCTGCTCCAGCGGGGTGCGGCTAGGGTCGGGGAGGTGGCCTCGGACCTCGGATCGCTGCCGGGCGCCACACCCGAGCCCGACGACGCCGAGGTCGGCCGCCGGTTCGCCGCCGGTGACGAGCAGGCACTGGCGTGGGCCTACGAGCGCTTCGCCGGCCAGGTCCATGGGATGGCGGTGCGCGCCTTCGGGCCGGGCCCGGACGCCGAGGACGTGACCCAGCAGGTGTTCGTGTCCGCCTGGACCGGCCGCGCCGGCTACCGCCCCGAGCACGGCCCGCTGCCGGCCTGGCTGGTCGGCATCTGCCGGCACAAGATCGCCGACACGTGGGCCCGCCGCGACCGGCAGCGCCGGGCCGCCGAGGCCGTGGTCGCCGAGGCCCGCTCGGTGCCGCCGATCAGCGGCCCGCAGGTCGACACCGCCGTGGCCGACCGCGTGCTGCTGCTCGGCGAGCTCGACCGACTCGGCCAACCGCAGCGGGGCATCATCGAGCTGGCCTTCTTCGAGGACCTGACCCACACCCAGATCGCCGAACGCACCGGTCTGCCGCTCGGCACGGTGAAGTCCCACATCCGACGCACGCTCGAACGCCTGAGGTCACGGTTGGAGGTGGACGGTGCAGCACTGCACGCCTGAGCAGCTGTCCCTGGCGGCGCTCCGTGAGCCGCTGCCCGCCGCCGAAGCCGCCCACCTCGACGCCTGCGCGCGGTGCCGCGCGGAGCTGGCCTCGCTCCGCCGCGCGGTGGATGCGCTCGCCGTCCCCGAGCTGGCCGCGCCGGGTGCCGCCGTCCCGCCGCCGCCGGGCGTGTGGGCAGCGGTCGCGGCCGCCACGGGCGTCGCCACCGCGCCCCGCCCGGAGGTGCTCGCCGCCGTCGCGCCCCCGCCGCCGGCCGCTCTCCCGCCCCCGCCGGCCCCGGCACGGGCACCGGCACCGGTCGTCCCGCTGCGGACCCGCCGCTCGCGGCTGCTGCTCGCCGCCGTGGCGTCCCTGGTGGTCGGCGTCGGCATCGGCGCGGGCGCGGTGGCCCTCGGCACGCGCGGCGACGAGGGCCAGGCCGTGGCCGCCGCCGCGCTCGACCCGCTCGACGACAGCGGCGCCGCCGGCGAGGCGCGGGTGCTCGAGCGCGACGACGGCACCCGCGTGCTCCAGCTCGACCTCACCGCCGCGGCGCTGGAGGACGGCTTCTACGAGGTGTGGCTGATCGACGAGGCGGTCGAGGACATGTACTCCCTGGGGGTGGTCCGGAGCGGGGGCGAGGTCGGCCTCGAGGTGCCTCCAGGCGTCGACCTCACCGAGTACCCGGTGGTCGACGTCTCGGTCGAACCGCTGGACGGCGACCCGGGGCACTCCGGGGAGTCCGTCGCCCGCGGCGTGCTGGCTTGACGGCCTTCCTGCAGCAGAAGGACCCCGTCCTCCTCACCCCTCGGAGAAGGACCCCCTCCTCGCCGCCCCTCGCACGCTGGGGGCGGGACCCGGGAGGGGGCCTGGACCTCGGGACGGGGCCGTGGGGAGCAGGAGGTCCTTCTTCTAGCGTGGGGTCGTGACGGCGCTCGACACCTCCCTGATCCACGAGGACCTCGGCGCCGCGTGGCGCTCGGCCCGGCCCCGCCCGGCAGGCCGCCACCTGGACAGCGCGGCGTGCAGCCGGCAGAGCCACCGGGTGCTCGAGGCCGTCGCCCACCACGCCCGGCACGAGGCCGAGCTCGGCGGCTACGTGGCCGAGGCGACCGCCGAGGACCTGCTGCAGCAGGGCCGGTCGGTGATCGGCGGGCTGGTCGGGATGGCCGCCGTCGACGTCGTCTTCGTCGAGTCGGCGCAGGCCGCGCTGGCCGCCCTGCTCGCCGGTTGGCGGCTGCCGGCCGGGTCGCGGGTGGCCTGCCTGCCCGGGGAGTACGCGCCCAACGCGGCCCAGTTGCGCGCCGCGGGCCTGACCGTCGAGCAGCTGCCCGTCGACGGCCTCGGGCGGGCCGACCTCGACCGCCTGGCCCGGCTGCTGGCCACCGACCCGCCGCGCGTGGTGCACCTGACGCACGTGGCCAGCCACCGCGGCGTCGTCCAGCCGGCCGCCGAGGTCGCCGCGCTCTGCCACGCGGCCGGGGTGCCGCTGGTGCTCGACGCCGCCCAGTCGCTGGGGCACGTCGACACCGACCTCGGCGCCGACGTCGTGTACTCGACCTCGCGCAAGTGGCTGGCCGGGCCACGGGGGGTGGGCCTGCTGTGCGTGCGCCCGCCGGTCGCGGCCGAGCTCACGCCGCTGCTGGCCGCGCCGGACGACCTCCCGCCGCTGCGCGCCTTCGAGTCCGGGGAGGCGCACGTGGCCGGCCGGGTCGGTCTGGTGCTGGCCGTGGGGGAGCACCTCGCCGCCGGGCCGGTCCGGGTGCGCGAGCGGCTGGCCGAGCTGGGCCGGGCCACCCGCGAGGCGCTCGACGGCGTGGCCGGCTGGCGGGTGGTCGAGCCGCTCGACGAGCCGACCGCCACCACGACGCTGCGCCCGCCGGACGGCGTCGACGTCGTCACCACGCGGGCCCGGCTGCTCGGCGAGCAGGGCATCGTGACCACCGCGATCGGGCCGCAGCGGGCGCCGGGCGAGATGACCGGTCCGGTGCTGCGGATCTCCCCACACCTGGACGCCACCCTCGACGACCTGCAGGCGCTCGCCGCCGCGCTGTAGCCGGCGGTTTCCGCGGAAACCGCCGCCTACAGCGCGGCCTGCACCGCGGCCGACACCCGGCGGTGGACGGCGAGGGCCTCGTCCAGGCCGGGGTGCACCGGGACGCCCTCCTCGACGACGAACCGCCCGGCGACGACGGTGTGCCGCGCCGCCACCGGGCCGCAGCGCAGCCACGCCTCGACGGGGTCGGACAGCGCGCCGGCGAACGCCGGGCCCTCCAGCGACCAGACCGCCAGGTCCCCGCAGGCGCCGACCGACAGCTCGCCGATCTCACCGGTGCGCCCGAGGCAGGCCGCGCCGCCGCGGGTGGCCATCTCCAGCGCGTCGCGGGCCGACATCGCGCCCGCGCCGTGCCGCAGCTTGCCCTGCAGCATCGCGGTCCGGGCCTCGAGCCACAGCGACGCGGCGTCCGCCGACGCCGACCCGTCCACGCCCAGCCCGACCGGCACCCCGGCGGCGCGCAGCTCGGCGACCGGCGCCAGCCCGCTGCCCAGGACCATGTTGGACGACGGGCAGTGCGCCGCCCCCACGCGCGCCGCGCCCAGCCGGCGCACCTCGTCGGCGGAGGGCCACACGACATGCGCCAGCCACACCCGGTCGGACAGCCAGCCGACGTCCGCGAGGTGGTCGACCGGACGGCGGCCGAAGGTGGCGAGGCAGAACTCGTCCTCGTCCTGCGTCTCGCACAGGTGGGTGTGCAGCCGGACGTCGAGGAGTTCGGCGAGCTCGGCGGTGCGGCACATCAGGGCCGGCGAGACGCTGAACGGGGAGCAGGGGGCCAGCGCGATGCGGGTCATCGCGTGCGGCGAGCGGTCGTGGTGGGCGGCGACCAGGCGCTCCGAGTCGGCGAGGATCTCGTCGTCGTCCTGGACGACGGAGACCGGGGGCAGGCCGCCGTCCTCGACCGACAGCGACATCGAGCCGCGGGTCGGGTGGAAGCGCACGCCGAGGTCCCGCGCCGCCGCCACCTCCGCCGAGATCAGGTCGCCGCCGCCGCGCGGGTGCACGTAGAGGTGGTCGGTGGAGGTGGTGCAGCCCGACAGCGCCAGCTCGGTGAGGCCGACGGAGGCGCTGACGTACGCCGCCTCCTCGTCCAGCCGCGCCCACAGCGGATAGAGGGTGACCAGCCACTCGAACAGCCCGCCGGTCAGCGCGGGGGCGAAGGCGCGGGTGAGGTTCTGGTACAGGTGGTGGTGGGTGTTCACCAGCCCCGGGGTCACCAGGCAGCCGCGGGCGCCGACCCGCCGCGCGGCCGGCGGAGCGGGGTCGCCCGGGCCGCCCACACCGGTCACCACCCCGCCGGTGACCGCCACCCAGCCCCCGGGGATCTCGCGGCGTGCGTCGTCGACGGTGGCCAGCAGCTCGGCGTCGTGCACCAGCAGGTCAGCGGCGGTGTCCACGGGCCGCATCCTGCCCGCCCGGTGGTCCGGGCGGGTGTCAGCGCATGATCTCGATCAGCAGCACCCACGCGTTGGACACGGAGCCCGCGAACCCGGCCAGCAGGGCGGGCACCGTCCAGTAGAGCCCGCCGCCGGCACCGGCGAGCAGCGTGACCCCGGCGACGACGAGCGGTGCGCCGGTGAGCGCCACGATCACCGCGGGGACGACGATGCTGCGTGCCGGCGCGCCCGCGGGCCGGCCCCGCCGCACCCGCAGCACCGCGTCGGCGCCGGTCAGGACCAGGCCGGTGCCGGCCAGCTCGAGCCCGAGCGCCGTCGGGGACTGACCCGGGACGAGCACGAAGACCGCCGTCGCGAGCAGGACCACCAGCACCCCGAGCGTCTCCCCCGCCCGCAACGGCAGCCAGGCGATCCGCAGCACCTGCTTCAGGTTGATCGACACCGCGACGAACAGCAGCCCGAGCAGTGCGGCGGCGGCTCCGGCCATGGCGACGTAGAGCTCCGACCACGGCCCGGACTCGTACCCGGCCATCCGTCCGGGTCAGCCGGGCGCACCGGTCACTCGACCGGCTCGATGTCGAAGTTCGCGGTGTCGCCCTCGACCGAGGTGACGGTGATCCGCAGCGCGATCTCCTCGCCGCTCTCCGGGTCGGTGGCCGTGCACTCGGTGCTCGCGTCCACCTCGGCCTCGAGGTCCCCGGGGCAGGAGACGTCGGCGACGACGCCGAACTCGGACTCGATCGTGCTGGTCACCTGGGACTCGAGCTCGTCCTGCGCGATCGACGAGGAGCAGGCGGCGAGCCCGAGGACGGGCGCGGCGGCGATCAGCAGGCGGCGGCGCGGCACGGCGCAGACCCTAGCGGCGTCCCCCCGTGTCCCGGACCGTTCCGTTCCCCCGTCCGAGGACCAGCCGGGCGACCGCCGGGGGCAGGTCCGCGCCCAGCGGGCGGGCGCCGACCAGCCGGCCGGCCTCGGCCGGCGCCACCCCGGCCGCCTGCAGGACCTCCAGCGCCTGGACGTCGGGCAGCGCCTCGAACCAGCGCCGTCCCAGTGCCTCCCGCCCGGCGGTAGTGGGCCGGCCCCACAGCCGCAATCGCGCCATGCCGCCGTCGGGGAAGACGTCCAGCCGCACCCGGTCCACCGCCGGCCCGCCCTCGAGGACGAAGCGGTGCCGGGTGTCGGGCTGCAGGCGGGTCCGGGGCAGGACGACGACCTCGCCGTCCGGGCCGCTGCCGGTGAGGGACGCCGACCCCGGCGCGTTGCCCAGGAACCAGGAGGTGTCCAGCTCGGCCAGCGCGACCACGCCCTCGCAGGCCAGCGCCAGCTCCACCCAGTCGTTGCCGTCGCCCCGTCGCCGGCGGGTCTCCCAGCCCTCGCCCATGGACCGGGCCAGGCCGGGCGAGACCAACTGTGCCGGGCGGCCGTAGAACTCGTCGCTCACCCCGGTCACCAGGGCGCCGTTGTCGAGCGCGGCCAGGTCGAACGGACCGGCGTCGACCAGGCGCGGGTCGGGGACGGCGGTGCCGTGCACCCGCAGCCGCGCCACCCCCCCGTCGGGCTGGATGGTCAGCCGCACGTGGGTGACCCGCTGGGTCGAGTCGACGGCGAAGGTGTTGGCCGTGTCGCCGGCGAGGTCCGACAGCGGCAGCAGCGGCTGCCAGTCGGCGCGCTCCAGCTCGGCCACGGTGGGGTGGCCCTCGACGGCCGCGCCCTCGACAGACGCCCGCGGCGGGTAGTTGCCGGTGAAGTGCGCGGTGTCGACGACGACCGCCGCGACGACGCCCGGCACGCCGAGCCGGACGAGCGCCCAGTCCGAGCCCGGGGAGCGGCGGCGCCGGGTCTCCCAGCCGTCGTACTCCTTGCCACGGTGACCGAAACCGGGCAGCGCCCGCGCCGGGTGCGGCAGCACGAGGTTCTCCTTGGCGGCGAAGGACTCGTCGTTCGCCGCGAGCACCGCTCCGCCGAGGGCGCGGCCGGCCAGGTCGGGCAGGCGGGTGGGGTCGCTCATCGGGCTCCTCACAGCGTCGGCATCGCGGGTCACTGTCGCACGGTGGGGTGGGCAGCCGGGGTCCGCGAACCGGGTCGACCAGGCCCCGTGCCCTCAGCTGCCACCCCGGCCCAGCAGCCGGCCGCGGGGTGTCCCGTCGGCCTTCGCACCGCGCAGCCACGTCCGGCGGACGACGCCGGTCAGCTCCCGCCCCGCATAGGGAGTGACCGGGTTCCGGTGCAGCAGCTCGCCCACCCGCCACCGTTCCTCCGGCGCGAACGCGACCAGGTCGGCGTCCCGCCCGACCGCGATCGCCCCCTTCTGCGGCAGCCCGGCCAGCCGCGCGGGCGCCGCTGACATGCACGCCACCACCTGGGCCAGCCGCAGCCCGCGCGCCCGCGCCCCGGTCCACACCGCCGGGAGCGCCACCTGCAGCGAGGCGATGCCGCCCCAGGCCAGGCCGAAGTCGCCGACCTCGAGCCGCTTGAGCTCCGGCGTGCACGGCGAGTGGTCGCTCACCACCAGGTCGATGTCCCCGTCTGCCAGCGCCGCCCACAGCGCCTCCCGGTGCCGGGACTCCCGGATCGGCGGGCAGCACTTGAACGCGGTGGCGCCGTCGGGGACCTCCTCCGCGGCGAAGGTCAGGTAGTGCGGGCAGGTCTCGACGGTGGAACGCACCCCCTCCGCCCGGGCTCGTCGCAGCAACGGCAGCGCGTCGGCGTCGGCGAGGTGGACGACGTGCACCCGCGCGCCGGTGTCGCGGGCCGCGGTCAGGAGCCGGCCGATCGCCGTCTCCTCGGCGGCCGGCGGACGGGATGCGAGGAACGCCGGGTAGCTGGCGCCGTCCGGCGGGGGCGCGGCGGCGATGGCGTCGGCGTCCTCGGCGTGGGCGACGAGCAGCGCGCTGAACCCGGCGAGCTCGGCGAGGACCGCGCGGAGGCCGGCGTCGTCCAGCGGCGGGAACTCCGGGACGCCGGAGTCGAGCAGGAAGCACTTGAACCCGACGACGCCGGCCTCGTGCAGCGGCCGCAACTGGTCGAGGTTGCCGGGGACCGCCCCGCCCCAGAAGGCGACGTCGACGGCGACCTGCCCCTGCGCGGCCTGCCGTTTGGCGCGCAGCGCCTCGACCGTCGTCGTCGGGGGGACCGAGTTGAGCGGCATGTCGACGACCGTGGTGACGCCCCCGGCGGCAGCCGCCCGGGTGGCGCTCGCGAAGCCCTCCCACTCGGTGCGCCCGGGCTCGTTGACGTGCACGTGGCTGTCGACCAGGCCCGGCAGCAGCACCTCGTCGTCGGCCAGGGTGACGACCCCGGGAGGCGCGTCGTCGAAGCCCGTGACCGCGGTGATGACGCCGTCCGCGGTGTGCACGGTGGCCGCGCGCTCGCCGTCGGGGAGCACCACCCGGCGGGCGCGGACGGCGAAGGTCACGCCGCGGCCCGGCCGGCCGCGGGGACGCCGGTGGCCCGATGCCGCTCGGTGCTGCTCACGTGCACGCTGGATGCGTACGCCCGGAGGCCCGCGGGCGGCAAGCCGGGAGACCCGGACACTCCGCTGCCCGGCCTGCCCCGCTGTGTCATCCGGCGCGGTCCACGACGTGCCCCGAGGTGCGGACAGGAGATGCCTGAAGGGCCCTCACCGGGTGGTGAGGGCCCTTCGGGGAACGGGTTGTCCGGCGGCGTCCTACTCTCCCACCCCGTCTCCGGGGCAGTACCATCGGCGCTGAGAGGCTTAGCTTCCGGGTTCGGAATGGATCCGGGCGTTTCCCTCTCGCCATGGCCGCCGTAACGCTG